>PFEF01000007.1 GCA_002793915.1 Candidatus Ryanbacteria bacterium CG10_big_fil_rev_8_21_14_0_10_43_42
GTATTCGAACGGTTCCCCGGCGCGTTCTTCCGACACAAGGTTTCCGTTTGCGTCATACGCGAACGTATCGGAACCTGCGGATGTTGAGGCGTGCGGATGTCGTGAGTCAGTATACGTGTACGCGGTAGTTGCGCCGCCTTCTGTTTTTTCTTGTATATTCCCTGTTGGCGAATAGGCGTACATATAGGTTTCTGTTGTGGTGCCTATGGTTAGATCCGCCCGTATGAGACGGTCGAGTGCATCGTAGGCATATGTTGTATCCGACGGCAGTTCAGTGCCGGTATCCGTAACGCGCGTTATATTGCCATTTGCGTCGTAGGCGTACGAAATGTCCTGCAAGGAAGCACCGCCGAACGTCGTTATCTTGCCGGAAAGAAGATAGAGTTTATCAGCATCGTATGTGTAGGTGCTTGCGGTACCATTCGCGTAGGCAACACTTGCGGGCGCGCCGGTGTGCGTATAGGCGTGCGTAGTGAGTAACTCACCGTTCTTTTGTACGGTGTGAACACTGCCTATAGGGCTGTACGTATACGTCGTGGTGGTGCCGGAAGGATCGGTGAGCGCGGTAAGCGCACCCATATCGTCATAGTCATAAGTCGTTATAAAGATGCCATCGGTGTATTCGGATGACGGTGGAGGCGCCGGAATGGTTTCGGGATTTACGGTAATGGTTACGGTGTCCACTGCTTGCAGGTTTGTATCATCGGCGGTAAGAGAAAGCGCATATACGCCATCTGTGCTGAAAGAAGCGGTGGTGGAGAGCGCGGAAGCATCTCCGAACGTTACGGTGCCGGGGCCTGATATTTTCGTCCACATGGTGGTAAGCGCGCCGGATGGCAGGCCGTCATCGGAAGCGGAGCCGGAAAGAGATACAGATTCCGGGAGCGCGATCGTTTGGTCAGCGCCGGCGTCCGCGATAGGCGCTTGGTTGGTTGCCGGCGGCGTACCATTACGGAATTCTATTTGATCGAGATACAGTGTTGTCAGTCTGCTTACGCTACGGAAATCGATGCGTGTTATTATTGCTCCCACGGCATTAAGATCGGACAGAGGAATGGTTATGTTGTACCAGGTATTCGGCTGTAGTGTACCGGACAGGTAATTTGTAAGCGGAAGAAAGGCGGTAAGATTATTATTCTTATTATCCTTAAGGCGAATCTGATGAACAGGCGGATTCGTGAATGATCCGGGATTGTAGGCAAAGGAAAGCGTGTCGTATCCGTCCAGAGAACTACCGCCTATATTGCGAAGATAGGCGATACGCTTTGCCGTGTTATATACGGCTTTTATAGAATACATTCCGGAAAAAACGGTGGAAGACTCCGTTGTTGTTATAGTTGCCGCCAATGAGTTTGTCATCGCTTCCCACCCGGACGCGAGGGAGTCGCCATATATAACAGCAGAGCTTGTTTGCGCGTGCGCGTTCTTCGGCAATAAGAAAGAACGGAGACTCTGCGAGAACGCGGCAAAGAAAGACGGTACAGCCGGCGTCGTATATGCCACCGGCGCGGAATCTTCTATGCGAACATTGTCAATTTCCACCTCTTCGATTGCGGCGGATTCTTTTGTGGTGAAGCGAATGCTAAAGTTCGCATTTTTATATGGTGTGAGGTCAAGCATTTCTTCCTCCCATTCGTTTGTATCCCCGGCATTGTTGGTCCAGTAGAATACTTCCTGCCAGGAAGATCCGTCAAATATCTCGACGCGAAGGTATTCATTCCAATCAAGTCCGGCATCAGCGTAGCGCCAAAAGCTAAGCGTTGGCATTGCGGCATTCGCGATATCCAGCGGTTCCGCCAAGGTAAGAACGCAGAAGGAGTCGCAGTTGTCGGCATGCGCTACCATGTTGCCGGACGGCTCGCCCGGCACGGATCGTTCCGTGGGAGCTTCGACAGTCCAATCGAATTCATTGGATTCTATCCAGTTCCCCAGCCCGGACTCAAAATCATCGAAGAAAGATTCGCTCGGTGCGGGAACCGGCGGCGGAGGTGGCGGCGGATTTTCCGTGCCGGAGCCGGACGGTCCGCCCCGTGCTTCGGCAAGGGTGCGCGTTTCTTTTACAATATTTCCTTGAATATCGTACTCGTATGAGATGGTATAGTTTGGCGTTGTTTCGGTTACGATGCGCCCTATGCCATTCGGCGCACTATCATAGATAAATTCCCCCTCCATCTCCGGAGTTGCGGGTGCGTTAACGCCGAGTGGTCGATTGAGCGTATCATGCGTCCATACCAGTTCCGTTCCGTTCGGATCAACCTGCCGTATGAGGTTTCCGGCAATGTCATACGCGTAGGTATACAATGATGCGGGTTCGGCAGGCGTATGCGGCAGTTCCACCGTGAGAGGCAGGCTGCGGGAGTCATGCGTGAATGTGCGTATATTCCCTTCAGCATCCGTAATGGACGTAAGGCGGTCTAACGCATCGTAGGTGTACGTCGTTGTATAAATGTCAGCGCTGTTGTATTCATTTACCCCTATAAGATTTTTATAGGCGTCATAGGTAAATGTGCGCATGTTTCCCCGCGGGTTCGTGATAGTTTTCAGCCAATCGTTCCGTGTGGTGGTGGTAGTGCCAAGCGGTGTTGTCTGCGCGGTTACCCGCCCCATAGCATCGTACGTAAGCGATGTGCGTTGGGAAGCCGGTTGCGGAATTTGCGCGTATGCCGCGTTTGTTGACTCGATTGGCGCGTATTCGTACGCAATTCTACCCAATGCATCGTATACCGTGGTGCGTACGGCATACGTCCCGGCATCGGTTGTTTCGCGTGTTTGTATATTGCGGCTTAGCCCGTCCCGATAAACGATGGTTTGTTTGGGCACCGCCGTTTGGGAAAGATATGTTGTTTGCGCGGTACTACGCGGAAATAAAGTATCGTTGTATGTGTATGTTTCCGCGATGGAAAGGGTGATGCCGTTTTGCGCCGTTTGTTTTTTTGCCGCGGGGCGGCCGAGGGCATCATATGTTGTTTCCGCAACAAATCCGTTTGGATCCGTTTGGCGAAGCGTATTCCCCGTACGGTAGTCGTAGGTAAATGTGGTTTGATGTTCAAGCGGGTTTGTTATTGTTACGGGATACAGATTATGCGTGTCGTACGTAAAAGAGGTAGTATTGCCGCGCGGATCGGTTTCCGTGAGCGGCATGCCGAATGCGTTGAATGCGCGTGTGGTTGGCGCGTAAGAATTACCGGTATTTATCCAAACTTCTTCTTTGGTGCGGTTTCCGGTGCTTACTTGTCCGAGAGGTAATGTATCGTAAAAGAAACGGCTTTCGGAAAGCTTGCTCCCCCCTTGGTCGGTAAGTAGTGCTGTCGTTTCTCTATCGCGGATTGCGCTCCCCGCATCAGCGGCATAGGTGCGCGCGGTAGTGCGTTTATCAATTCCGACATCAGTGAATGATCCGTCTCCGGTTGCAATAACTTCTCCCCATTTGGTTTCTGTTGCAATATTTCCATTCACGTCGTACGCATACGTCACGGCCGTGTCTTTATGGGAAGCGGTTCCGTTATAGAGTTGCTGAATGCTTTCTTCGAGAAATACGAAGGTACGTCCGTCTCCAAGATCGCTTGTATTCCATCTGCTTATAGATGTTTGATATTGATCGCCGGAAGAGTTTGCCCGTTCTATGCGATATGCACGGCCGATCTTTGCATAGTGGTCTGCCGATTCCCCATTCGCGCTGTCGGTTTCATTCGCCTGGTGGAAATAGGTGGTGGTTGTGTTTCCGTCAGCATCTGTTTCCGTTACGGTATGAAAGCCGGCAAATTTCCGGTCATGTGCGTTTGCGTAATAGTGTTCCCCGCTGGCGTAGGCGTATTCCGTTATGGCGGTAGCACCAAATCCGTCGTTGGTGGTAATGGTGCGCGCTATCTGTAGGGGTGTATGGAGGTTCGGGTTTGTAAGCGCTCCGGCGTCGTCGCGCAGTTCGGTGGTCATGGCGTATGTAAAGGAGGAACTGCCGCCATCGGTATTTGAAATGCCAATCAACACGTCGGTAGGTTTGTTTTCCGACAAATACGCCGGAGACGCGCCGGTAATTGTTTGCAGCCAGTCGACGGCTCCGTCGCCGTTCAGATCAATAAGGCGAATACCATTGTCGACAAGAAACGCGTCAGTGGAATTAAAGGTAATGGGAAATGATGTCCAGCGGGGATCTTCCTGCCAGCCGCGGCCAGTCCCCAAATACACTTTATGTTCTTCCCATGACGTAATGCCGTCGGAAGTACGTCGAGCGATCACCATATCGGTAATGCCGTCGTCATTAATATCGAAAAAGCGAACGCCGTTATCGGGAATGTTTTCCGCGCTTATGCCGCCTTTCGTAACGAGAGTAAGGTCGGCAACAAATTCATCGGGAATCCGGTATGTTATATTTTCGTCCGTTATCCATCCGTTTCCGCCGGTATTGATAAGTACGCGCCGATTTGTGGTTTCGGTGGGTAAGGAGATGGCGTCGGTTATGCCGTCGGCATTCACATCAACCAATCGATTAAACGCATCCCGTCCAAATTGTACCGTACTATCTACCATAAACGGCGCGTTGCTTGTGCTCCATGCGCCTTTTTCTGTCCAGCCAGCGCCGTTATGGAGTAATGCTTTTATCCCGCCATATACCGACCCTTGCATAGCTTTATAGAAATCGGGAAGCCCATCACCATTTAGATCAAGGAGGCGGGAAGACCCGTCCTCATTAGTGAAGTATACGAGCGGCTCTTCCGGAAGTACCCAGCCGGTCTTACCCGTCCATGTATTGTCCGGCAGTAATGTTTGGATCTGATACGTCGGATCGATATTCGTTGCCGGGAAAAACGCCTGAACAAGTTCCGGAACGGAGTCGGCATCAACATCAAGAAACTCAACGCCGCGGCTTTGTTTGTCGCCATTTGCATTCTTAGCAAGAAACGGAGTCGTAAGATTAGAGGCGATACTTGGCTGTTCTGCCCAGTATGCTCCGGTGTTGAATGCGGCATTTTTTGTGTCGCTGCAGCCAGAGCCGCATTGATAGTATTCCAAAGCATCGGTAAGGCCATCACCATTTAAGTCGGTAAAGCGATGTGCGCCGCGCTGGTTGGAAAATCTGCCGTTAAAGCCGGAAAATTCAGGATTATATGTAAAGCCGATAACAGCTTCCTGATAGGAAAATGTTGTTGCCGGGAGCGTTATGGATTCGCCTGTTTCTGAATATCCCGTTTCTGTTATGGACGACAATAATGAACGCACGCCGTTATCTCCTGCCGTGTAAACAAATGCATATTCACGCACCGTTGCCTCCAATGCGCGCATTGTTATTTTGCCGATGCGTTTTTGTGAGACGAGCTCAAAGCCGGTATGCCACGACGAAATGATATCGGGGCGATCTTCCAGAGTGAATAGTATTTCGAATATGCCCGGGCCGGATGAGTGATTAGTGTACTGAATACGGGATGGATATAATATGCCGCCATGATTTACGTATTCATAGGAGATATAATTTCCGTTTGTATCTTCCATGCGATCGAGAAACCATGTATGTACGTTGTCGCCATTTTCTATACGTGATTGCGGGTTCCCGCCGAACGTATACGCAGTACCGTTTTTATCGCGCATGATCCAGTTCGTACCGGTAAATTCGTATGTGCGGAATGCGCCCGTTTCGGTGCGTGCGCCGAATGATCCGCCGGCAAGAGGACTTCCGCCCGCCGGAGAGATCTCTCGCAGTTCTCCGTCAAATGAAGATCGAAAATCGCGGTGCACATATAGTTCTTCCGTGCCATGACGATTAATGCGTTCAATGGACGGCACGGAAAGAGACCATCCATACCCTACCGGACTCAAGTTATCTTTTTCGTTGCTGTTGTAGAAAAGAGCCATATTAGGCGCGAGATCATTCCGTCCGGGCGGCACGGCAAGGGGGTATGTATACGAAAGAGCGCCGCTCGCTTCGTCCACATCTATATTAAGGCTTGCAATAACGCCATTGCCGGCGGCAAAGAGCGTGTCCAACGCATCAAGTCCGCTGCCGCTTGCCGCAAGCGCCGATACGCCTTCCGTTTCAGCCGATTGCTCCGGAACGGGTGTATCTTCCGGTTGTTTAAGAGGCGTGTCTGCCGGAACCGTATCATCCGATGTGCTTTGGTTTTTTAAGGAAGTATCCTCTTCAAACAGAGGTATTGTTTCCGCTGTTGGAGGTACGAGTGTTGTAGAAATATCCGGTTCTAAAACAAAAGAAAGTTCCTTGTTAATGAGAAAACCTTCTTCTGATTGGGCGTATGCAATCGGTACCGTTTGCGACAAAAATATGCTCAAACTCAAAAAGAGAGCAATAGTGCGTCTACGGGTATATAAATGTATATAATCCGGCATGAGTACGCAAAAAGTTTATTGGAGAGTAATGCTTCAGACTTATCATACCGTGTTTTTTTGTCAAGATTTTATCGGGAGGCATCTAAACTGGTAGTTTGTGTCAAAAATTTTTGGGCGAGTGTGATATTTGCGATATTGTTTTCATCCGCAGTAAATGTAAAGACGAGAGCTTAGGAATATACCGCTACGCTTCTTCCATCATGTTTCTAAGGGCGTCCGGTGTTTCGGATTCCTTTTTTTGATAAAGCGGAAGTTCGAGAATAAAGGTACTTCCCATTCCCTCTCCTTCGGATTCCACCCAGATACGTCCCTTATGCGCCTCTGTAATGAGACGTGTTACATAAAGCCCAAGTCCAAAACCGGAAACACGGACATTTCGACTGCCATTTATTTCTTCCGCACGTGTAAATTTGTTGAATAGCTTACCCATGTTTTCCTTGCCGATACCTCTGCCGGTATCTTTTACGGAAAGGCGCATAGTATCATGTTCCTTTGTAAGCGATATGATGACGGATCCTTCCTCGGTGTATTTAATGGCGTTGTCAACCAGATTAAACACGACATTACGAATTTTATTGGGATCAACGCATGCGGAGAATAGTTCCTTTGGTTTTTTATATTTAAATATTAGTCCTTTTTTCTTCGCCGTATCGCTCATTTCCTCCGAAACAGAGTACGTAATTTCTCCCATGTCTGTTATTTCCCAGTCGTATTTCATACGCCCATCCTCAATACGGGAGAGATTAAGAAGGTCTTCTACTAGACTAATGAGGCGCTCATTCGATATATATACTTTTCTCATTTGGGACTCCAGTTCCTTGTTCATACGTCCAAACATGCCTTCCATTGCCATAGATACATATCCTTTAATAATGGAGAGCGGTGTTTTTAACTGATGAGACGCAATGGAGAGAAAGTCGGACTTTGCCTGGTTAATATTTTCAAGATTTTTATTTGCCGCTTGAAGTTGTTTTGCCAATATTTCAATTTCTTCTCGGTTTTTAACTTCCTGGAGAACGGAACGGATGAGTAATGTTCCAACGACAATCAATATTGTTAATAAGATGCCGTCTACAATTCTAGCGGTAAGATTGTTGGCGAGTATAATTCGGATAAGAAGTAATGTCCATGTTATGAATACGAGTAACTCAGTTACAATGACTCGAATATCAAAAAGATGATGTCGTAGAATAGCGTAGGTGATAATAATGGGATAAAAGGAGAAAAACATTAGTAGAATGGGTGGAATTTGTATATTAAATGTTAAGAAAAAGACACTTCCCCCACCTAGAAATCCGGCAATTGATGCTCCGAGAACAAATTTAAGAGGTAAGGACTCTTTGGAAGGATGACGACGAATAAATTTCCAAAGGATCCAGAGAGAGTAAATTGTTAGTAGAAAAAAATAAACTGTGAAATAAATGTATAGAGGACCTGCATCCGGAACGTAGTTAAATATAAACTTTGGCAGAACGGTCACCACAAATTCTTTAGTAGGGTTTAGAAAAGAAAAAAGAACACCAACGATCATTGCAGTAAGAAATTCGAGGCGATATTTCTGAAATGACTGAGTTATGGCTAATATAAAAAGAAAATAAAACAGTGGTATTAAAATGGCACCCTGATGAAGGATGAGATTACTCGCGAGAGCCACATTCTTGTCTGAAGTAGAAATCATTACAAAATAACCAAAGCTCCAAATAGCACTACTGACATTTAAAAGTAGCCAAGCGTTATTCGTGAGCTCTTTTGGGTTGCGAGTATAAACGACAACTCCTGATATGAGAGCAATAAATCCTCCAAGAACGAGCGAAAGGGTGTAATAATTAAAAAGAAATGGCATCGAGTTTTTATAAAATTATTTATTGAGAGCTTGTCTCATAAGGAGATTTTAGATATTTATTTCCAAGAGCGGAGATATCCTGATTCGATGTGAGAAATTCTCCGAGCTCTTTTAAGGTGCGAAATGTGATATTGGTGCCATGTTGCGGTTCAATGTGAATATCTCCTTTATATTCAGTATTAGACTCCATACTGTGATGAAATGCTTTTTCTTTTCCTTGAAATGCGTAGATAGCGGATTGAAATGAAGAACAAGAAACAGGTGGATTATCTGCACCATACACGTGCCATCCTTCGGGGAGATAAGCATCATTAATATATCCGTGCCAGTGACTTAATGCCATTCCATCTTCCTCTAGCATTTTTACAAATATGGAATCAGGGCATGTGCGTTTTAGGACGGCTCCAAATATTGCAGCGCCCACCGCATGAGCAAGCATGACGTAGGTATCATAGGATGGTTTGTAGTCATTTCTTAGAATAACATTTTCAGGAGTTTCAATTATCATTTTTCCCTGCTCTAATCCAATTTTGACAGTATCTTCCGCGGGATTCATATGCATTTTATTTGCTCCTGATCGTTGCGTCACAAGGTATACATTAGGGACCGGCACCACAAACGATTCATTTGGTGTTGCTACCACAACATGAAATATATCATCTACGGTAAAATAATCTTTTGTTTTAGGAAAGGCGTTACCAAATTTCTCACGCGCTTCTTTTTTTGTGTATATGGTTGGTAACGATAATGCCATTTGACGAGCAAGAAATCCAAAGCTCATTCCCGTTCGATGGTCAAGATGCACGCCACCTATCCATTGATAAAATTCGGTACGGAACGCAAGATCATTTACCGACTTCCCGGCTGGCCATAGTCCTGTACGGTCTAGAATAGACCCTCCTTCCACGATGTCTTCCACATACCGCTTGTGTGTTTTGTCTGCGATAGAAAATGTATGTTCTCGTACTATAAATTGTTTTAGTTTTGGTGGGCGAAGCGGCGCTGCAATTTTAGGAATAAGGCTGTTTAGTATAATTTCTTCAAAATTTTCGCCGAAAGGATAAATGGGATGAGAGGCATTAAAATTATATAATAGCCATTTTTTATCCCCCACCCCCAGTACAATATTTGTCATATGGTGAGCAAAAAGTTGAAATGCCGTATCGAAATGTTCTCGAAATGTGCTTTGTTCAGAAATGTGTTCCGGCATATCAACGATGGTAATGACTTGAGAGCGCGCAAAACTTATCATATTGTCCATGGCAAGGTTACCAGTTTTCCTTTCCCCCACTACAATTACCGTGATGCCTTCTTTAATTTTTTTACCATTTTTTACCTGTAGGAGCATTTTTAATGTAAGATGTCTGCGTGTTTCTTCGGCATCAAAAATAACAGGGGCGAGAAGTTTAAGATTATTAAAAAATGCATAGAAAAACCGTTTTAACAAAAGAGACCTTGGCACATCTACCAAGGTGTCTTCATATGGTACTATTTGTACATCAAGATTGTGGAAAGCTGTTTCAAGACACTCAGTAAATTTTTGCACACGCGGGCTTATAATTTCTCCATCTTGCGGAAAAAATGTAACCACAAGCTCTCGTGCCATTTCTTCCGGCTCGAGAGGAACTTCGTGTCCAAATCCTAAAATACGGTGTATTGCTTCTGTGCTTATATGCATGGTTATAGTATGCCGTTTTTGGTATTAGGGGTCAATGCATTAATACATGAGCAATCAGGCTGACACATTGTTTGTGGATGGTGAAAGTTATCTACATCTTTGTGGAGAAATTGCTTCCCTGCTTGGCGTGATATTGGTAAGATAGCTACTATGCCCTACGGGAAAATATCATGCGGAACGTTCCGCACATTATTTTTTTTACGGTCTATTTTTTAAAAAATCATGCTTCAACAAGACGAAAAAACATTTCTTTTTAAGGTGGTATTCGAACCTATGGACGGTGGATGGCAGGCGTGCTGTCCGGTTTTTCGACATAATGGCGCCATAAGCTGGGGGCACACAAAAGAGGAGGCGTTTTTTGGTGTGGAGGAATTGGTAAAGATAATACTTCAAGATATTAATGACGACAGCAGAACTATTCTTGTAAAAAACAAGCACATCGACCGCCTGCCGGGGCGCATATTGCGATTACGGTTGGGGGGGGGGTGATATAAAGGGATACGCGGTTTAAACTATCTTATTTGAGGATATAAAATCACGTCATAATCAAGCCCCAACAAACGGGTAATAGCTATTGTTATGGACATGTATGCATACCTTATTAGCTTACTCGCTAATTGGATGTTGCAATTAATTCTGAAACTTGTGTCAGACGGCTTGTATTAAGTATAAAATTATGATAGGATATTCTGGAAGAAATTCATGGTGGGTTTCTCGAACAAAACGGAAAGGAGGTGAGAATTATGGATGCGAAGTATCCTTCGCTTCTGGATCGACTCTTTGAGCCCGTTCCCGAAACGCCGGTAGCAGAGCTTGGTCAGTATGATCCAAGCACGCAAACCTGGTCACATCGGGACGCAATCTTGATGAGTCCGACCAAGCACAACCAGGAACACTAACTTTATCCCGTGCCGTTCAAGATAACTTCTTGGACGGCACCTTTCTTTGACCATTGCGAGCAAATTGTATCGCTTTGTTTATCAACTTTACGCGTAAGACGGTGTTGGTGAACCCTCCAATATGACCGGACGCAAACCATTCAACGGAAATATACTTTTTTAAGTTATGTAATATTTCCACAAAATATTTTATTTGACGGGTTGGACAACGTGCGTCATTTTCTCCATGTAAAAGAAGAATAGGTGTTTGTATACGATGAGCATAGGTACTGGGTGAGCTTTTTATGTAGCGCGCGCGATTCGTTTTTGGTGTTCCTTTGAATCTTTCTTGATCTTGCGTTTTGAAATACGCTGGCTCATCTTCGTATTGCATAATACAATCCGCTATTGAAGCGCCGGCAATAGCGCGATACCATAAATTAGGGTATTTCCCAAGTGCAAGTAGAGTTACGTACCCACCCCACGACCATCCATACAGTACAACCTGTTCCTCATCCGCATACTTTTTTTTCACAAGCCATCCTCTCGCGGCAACGATATCCCTTACCTCCCATTTTCCCGGATGTCCGTATATTTTTTGTTCGAACTTCTTGCCAAATCCAATAGAGCCACGATAATTGACCGCACAATAGCCAAACCCGTTTTGAAGCCATGCGTGTGCTTCCGGTGAATATTCATTCATCACGACACCATGAGGTCCGCCATGTATGTCTATCACGAATGGTATTGGCTTCTTCGCGGTTCGTGGTCGGACAATCAACATATGGATACGTTCGTTGTCTGATGCCCTCGCCCATTTATGTTCTACGTCATACGCATGTATTTTTTTACTCGACCACTCTGGTATTTTTTTCCATGTATCGTAATGTGGTGCATATATGTTTATAAGATGCGATGGAATATTAAAATCGCTCCATTTAACAACAATAGATCCGTCTTTGAGCAATGCAGTGGAGTCGAAATGGAAATTGAAACTGCCTGTTTTTGGTCCGATGCGTTTGAGTTTTTTGGTACGCGTATTGTAAAGATAAAGTTTTTGCTCTGCATGATATACATCACAAAGAACCATCTGATCGCGACTTTCATCCCATTGAAGCACCCATATGTCTCCGCGAAATGCTGGATGTTTTACTTCCGCCATACGGTTACGGGCGAAGTCATAAAATGCTGGTCTATGCCAATCACGTACTTGTACGAGTGTAAGGATCTCTTGTGGCTTAGTGGTGGAGAAAGCAAGAGGTGTGATTCCAGTAAAGCTTCGAGAACGCGTTATGGTCAAAGTATTTTTTGCTGACAGAAGGATCAGTATACTTAATTTTGTTTTGCTGTTTGTTTCTGATATACAAACAAGCGTACCGTCGGGCGAGCAAATCGGTTCGGAAAGAGAATGATCGGAGGAATATCTTTTTTTGAGTATACTTGTTTCACCCTCGTCTTCGCTCACAACAAGCACATTATTACAATTATCAAGCGCGGCGGTAAGGCACAATATTTTACCGTTATTGCTTGTGCTTACCGAGTATGAAAAATATGTGTTTGTGTCTGGTGTTATGTCCTCGGCCATACCGCCTTCAAATGGCACGCGTACGAAGTGTCCGTACTCGCTACCGTCTTCATCGTTGAGTATGTAGATATATCTTCCATCAGTGGAAATAGAGCCTAATAGTTTACCTTGCCTGGCATGAGTTATCTGTCGTGTAAAACCAGTATTGAAATCAACCGCGTGGAGCTGATAATTACCAGAACGATTTGAAACAATAATGGCACGGTGCGATGCGCACCGGGCGGAAAAAATATACTGAACACTCGACGTTTGAAATAACGCGCGTATTCGTTCTTGAGATTTTTTTTGATTTGACTTTTTGTTCATATTAATTGACATACACTAATAGTATCAAACATTAGCGATGGTTTAAAATACCAAAAAGAAAATGGCGAGCGATTATTCCTAACCGCTCGCCCGACACACGAGTGCATCCGCAATACTTTGGCAAATAGCGCCATTATAGAGCCGATCGAGCCACCACCACGCACCGCATGTATTCACTTCTAGGAAAAATAAATTTCCTTCTGTGTTTTCCATGAAGTCCGCGGCGCAGTAATCAAGCGACAGTGCACGCATGAGTTGGCGAAGCTTACTCAATGCATTCAGGTCAAATTCGCACACCTTGAACGATTCGCCGGTACCACTTTCTTTTCTCACATCTTCACGTTGATGCGGACCTGGAATACACGATGCGGCAAAAACCTTATCATTAACGACCACGACTCGGATATCTTGCTTACGCTCGTGGTATTCTTGATAGATTACCGGAGCGAAAGAAAGAGTTGCATCATCCTGAAGCCACGCAGGATCGATGATTCGTGTGTATGCCGCGCGTGTAATCTCGTGAGAAACTACCCATGGTGTCGCAAGGTTTTTTGCGATGATCTGCCGTCCGGTTGCAAACTGGCGAATAGTACGAGGATTATTGGACGCAAGCGTATCTGGAACAGTGAGTTGAGCGGTCTGCGCCGCGACAATCTGGTGGATCTTTTGTGAGGCATGAAGTACATTACTTGGTTTATTAAACCATTGTGTCGATAAAAGATCGAAAGCTGAGAATTGTATTGTCCGTAAACTTTCACGCTGTAAGCATTCGCTCTCACTGGCTGCTTGACCAAGATACGGAGGTAGCTGCTGACACCAGCCTATAGCAATGTCTGTTTTGACAATATGCCGACCGTCGCAAATAAATTCAACCCCTCCCGTTTTCGAAATAAAAGAAGCTAGGGATGCTTCTTCGCCAGCATCACCGTTAAACCGAAACACCTTTACATTACGTCGCCGCAATTCATCTATGACAGGATCGGCTTCAAAACCGCGCCGATGAGTTACAATCAAAATAGTCTTATCCATAATTCTCACCTCCTTTCTGTTTTGTTCGAGAAACCCACCATGAATTTCTTCCAGAATACCCTATCATAATTTTATACTTAATACAAGCCGTCTGACACAAGTTCCAGAATTAATTGCAGTACCCATTGTCACTATCATGGATTTATACACGCGAAAAATTATCGGTTGGCAGATACTCAACAAACACAGTACAGTATGTCGTTTTTCGGTGTGGGGGTCAAATAAAAAAATCCATCATCTCAATAATGCGTCTTAAACTCTTCCAGAAGGTTAAGGTACCCCTTCTCAAGAACAATATCCCAAGCCTCTTTATATACGATCCTGTCTTTACATGCGCCCAGATCTGTTTGCAGAAGAGTCTCGTTTTTGAGGGTATCCAGAAAAATATACTGAAGGGCGGCATGTATGATGACATGCAGGCGCACTTTTTTATTTTCTACATGGGAGAACATTTTCTCAAGAATAGTGTTTATGGGGATATCTTTCGTGTTATAAGCAAGGAGTCGGTGAATAAGCTCGTGGATTAGCAGGTTTAAAATCATTTCATCCGGCACGTGTGCGGAAATAACCAACGGGTCGCTAAAGCCGCCTTTATATCCGGAGACTACATACGCGGATATGGTGTTCTCCGAAAAATGAAGGCTAAGAATATTACACAGTTCTTCCAACACGTGCCTCTCTACCGATTGCCAGCGTTCTTTAAAGAACGCAACACGGTTCGTAATTTCCTCATCTGAAAGTGGCTGCCACGCCGCATCACTTTTTCTTACGCGCCAGTATTCGGTGAATATGGGCTGTAAAAGTCTGCTGTGGGTTATGTGGATGGTCGGTACCTTTTTCATATTGATATTATAAACATTAAAAAAGGAAGAAGATATATTCTCCTTCCTTAGCGGAAACTATTAATCTCCTTTACAATAACTATCGCCACCACAACTGCTGTCGCAAGCGATAACTTCGGTGGTTGGCCAGATTACGGGGTCGATATCTCCAAAAATAGTTTTTGCCAACTGCAACATTTCTCCTCTAGATTCTGTGTACGGCTGATTCGTTGGGTGATGGTGGAGAAATTTCCCAAAGAATTTTTCGCAGAACGCGGCATAGTCATGAGTATGCAAGATAAAATGATGCCACATGCTGTCTAATTGCTTCGAGGGTGAAATTGGTTGAGGTATTATGCTTATGAGAGCAAGAAACTTTTTACATTCTTCAAAAAGATGAGCCGCATCCGAAAGCGCTATACTTTCTCGTACGGCATAGAGTTTGATAAGATTATCATTTTTGTATGCCAATATTCCTGAAAAATCCTGTTGATGAATGGGATAATCCGCCTTGTTCATAAGAAGCCCTCCTATGTAAATGTGATTTTACACATTTTACAATAAATACAAAAAATAGGCAAATTAATTTTCTCAATAAAAACAAGCACATCGGCCGCCTGCCAGGGGCGCATATTGCGATTACGGTTGCTGGATGATTGCGCAGTTTAATCTATATTTAGGCTACTTACAAAAAATCACTTTCTGTGGAGAAAGTGATTAGGAATTATGTAGGTATTTTAACGGCAAAAATATTTGATTTTTCTGTGCGAGATTTTTCAAAAAGATCCCAAGATACATAGCGATCTTTAATGGCAGGCAAACCTGCGTCGTTAAAACACAATCCTTTGCGGTCAATGCCGGTGACGATAACATGATGTCCACAGTGACCCTCTTCGTTATCAAGTACGTATGCGTTTATGTTAGGTACGACAAGATATTTTTTATGAAAGAGGGTTGTTATATCTTCCCTACACCCTTTTCTCTTGTGAAAGGTCATGTTTCGGGGGGATGTCAAAAAATCTTGAGCCAGCTGACTTTCGAATCTAAGATCAGTATTTAATGACTCTATTTGAAATCTTTCTTTATCCCAGATAGAGCGCAGATAGCCAAGCCCTTCCCTACCAAATGCTTTAAAATCAAACTCATCAATGATAATGATTTCGAAACCTAAATTGCTAAGAAATAAGAGAGCGGCTGTGTCCCACGTCCACCCGCCCGGATAATGATAAGTTATCTTATCAAGATACTTTAGCGTATATCTTCGTTGAGGGAAGAAATACTTTAATATCATTTGCAGTGTTGCTTGTACACAGTGAATATCTTTTGCGCTATTTCGGAATAAAGGCACGTCTAGCCGCTCCATAGAACGCCCTCCTACAGGTGATTGATTTTATTCTTTTTTAACACTAAAGTTATATATTATCAAACGCCTGAGATGTACTTCAAACCAATCACATTGCCGTCTTCTTTTAAGGGTTTTGTTATTGCAGATTTAAATATGTCGCGTGATATCGATTTGTGGGGTTCCCCGGGAGGACCAGGATCATGGAATGTGACCGTATTTTCTTGGATATCTGTTATTACAACCATGTGGCTAGAATAACCTTCTTCCCCGCGTAACGTACAAGGATTTACGGAAACAAGAATAATATAACCATCATCGAAGAGGTAGAGAATATCCGAAAATTGAATTTCTTTATTTTGGAGTTTAATGTTCTTATTTTTTATAAGTTGTTTTGCAATTTCTTGTTCTTTGTTTAAATTGCTGTATATATCCTGGGTTTTATATATATCGTCGCTCCATATTGTCTTGAGATATTCTTTTCCATCACGTGCAAATAGCGAGTAGTCCAAATTTTCTATATTTATAATATCAAACTTGTTTTTTGCGAGATAGAGAAGAGAAGACCCTTGCCATGTCCATTTTCCTTCTGTATGGCTGGAGATTTCATCCAATTTTTTAAATGTATATTCTTTATTAGGAGTCCAATAGGCAAGTACCATTTTCAGGCACGCCTGAAAACAATGAAGATTATCAGTACTTTCAAAAAAGGGAATATCTTTATTTGATTTCATATTGTGTTTCTAAATCGTATAAAAAATAGCGGTTTTGAACAAAGCAAAACCGCTGATGATGAAAGATTAGCAATGCCTTGCCTTTAGTTGCTTTACTTAGTCTTTTTGGCTTTGCTTTTTCTTCCGCCCTTGCCGCTATTTCCGCCGCCTCCTCCGCCAACACCGCCACCACCGTGGTTGCCGCCGTTACCAGATTTTTGGGACATAAGACACCTCCTGTAGGGTATGATTACTATCATCTAAAGAGTATCTAGTTCTAACACTTTCGTCAATGCATTAGGAGTGGAAAATAAAAATCCCCTACATTAAAGAGCCATCCATATATGACCTAGCGAAGTATTTCTTGCTAAAAATACCTCGTTAATCCACACGGATATCATAAAGTGTTCGCAGGGTAATTTCTCCATCAGTGCACTCGCGTATGATCTTTTTGTGCGTTTGATTTATTTCTTTATTAGTAGAAGGAAGAATGTTATCCCCTTGCATGATAATAGCTATATAAGAACTATTATCGATGGTAAACATGGTAAGAAATTCTCGCAAGCACTGTTCCTCTTTTAGTGTTGCAATCGCCTCATCTTTCCGCTCATTCATAAGAGTATTGCCCCAATCAGTAAGGGTCTGCTCTTTTCCTTCTTTTACCTTATATAGTTTTATATTTTTCTCAATCATGGGAGATGAAAACAATACAATGTTTAATATTTAAAGATAGTACAATAAATACAAAAAATAGGCAAATTATTCTTGGGTACATTTAATTTAGAAGTGCGTGTTGCACTTTAAAGTTGAATGTACCTATGATGGTATAGACAAATACTAGTTTTTATTGTATAGTCGTACTAATATTTTGACATTTTAACCAAATCCCATAGAAGGAGGAGACTATGTCTCATTGGGCATTTTTGCCATTTCGGTATATTGCTCTCGTGCGGGACATGGCCATTCGACATTATACATGGACTACATGCATATACATGGCCTTTATGGTTTTCGTATTATACGGAAATTACCGCACGTCATTTCTTCGCGGTGGATTGTTGGATGATGCATTGCCGGCTTATAGTATTCCCCGGCAGATGGATGACTATGTTAAACGGATTCCAGACTTCAATGCTTCGGAGTTTGTGGCCGTTGTTATAAAGGCATCAGAAAACGCGGAAATTCTTTCAAAAAGTGATTTTTTGTTTCTTATACAAAAAACAAAAGAGGCAAAAAAAGAATTTCCTAAAAGCGTTGTTAGTGTGGCATCTATCCCCGACTATCAAGATGATGGTGAAAGCCTGGATGTTACGCCTTACGTGGTAAGGCGTAAAGTTTTAGACCCTTCATTTTCACCGGAAGAATTTCTCACGAATATTGCTTCTAAACCGCAGGTGTGGAATCTTTTTATAGGGCGAAAATGGGCTTTAATCAGCATTATTCTTCCGTCCAATTATGACGAGATGGCGTGGGCATGGAAGATAATCGAGTTTGTTGAAGGGCGCAGTATTCCTTGGTGGGAACGTGTTTTTAAAGCAAACATCGAGCCGTCTGATCCGCGTATTGCGGTTTCAGGATGGGTTCTGGGCCGGTGGGCTATTAATCAGGGTCTCAATGCGGATATGTTGCTACTACCATCCATAGGAGTTGTGATGGCATTTGTTTTCCTGTGGTGGTGGCTTGGTACGGTGCGTGAAGCTCTGATCGGTGTTACGGTCTGTATTCTGTCAGGAATACTTATTACACGCGGATCAATAGCATTGCTGAATTATCTTGGTTTTGGTGTATACGAAAGAGTATATACTCTTTTAGCACCAACCAATGTGATTGTGCAGGGGTTTGTATGTATTCATGTATTTGAGGCATTCCGGGAGGCTCCAAAAGAAAGCTCACTTGAACGCTTCTTATATGCACGACATATAAATAGCGCTATCATGTTTATCGCACTACTGGCGTGTATGGCATTTGTTAGTTTGTTCGTTTGGCCCATTTGGCAGATGCATGAAATGGCGATAGTTTCTTTGGTTGGCGTTACAACTATTCTTATTGGGTCTACGGTCATTTTGCCGGCTGTTTATTTGTCGGTGGAGGTTATTTTGGGTCCTGAAAAAGAATATTATCTTCGGCCGCGTGCCGCTAGGAGACAGTTTGCTGGTGTTTTTGTATCAGTACTCCGTATCCCCCCATGGGTGAGCGTAGCGATTTCTGTGCCCCCGTTTATATTTGCAGTATTTCTGTTTAATGCCGGATACATAGAAACAAATACATCGCCGTGGGAATACATAAAAGGAATGCTTGTTGAACGCACGTACCGGTTTTTAGAAGAAAACGGTACGGGAAACGATACACTCGACTTTTATGTGGAATGGAAAGGTTCGGAGAGGTATACTAGGCATAGTAGTATGTTTCTTGAAAACGTGTGGCGGTTGCAAAATAATCTTCGTCCGAACGGCGTATTTGAAGAATGGCAGAAGGATAATTATTCTTCAGTTGTTGCTTTTAAAAACGTCGGATCAATTCTGGATAATATGGCTGTAATAGCGAGGGAGTCATATAACAAGCCTTTCCCTGTTACCGACATGGAAGCAGATGATACATTTAACATGCTGATGTCGGATGTTCCGCGGAAAGTACAAAAAGCTCTCTGGAGCAAGTATGGCATTCGTCTTACAGCTGTTGCTGTTCTTAATAGCAGTAACGAACAAAGGGCTATGTTGGAGCGAGTACAGCTCTTTGCAAAAAAGCATTACCCTACCCTTGCCGTGAGACCATTTGGTAAGAATAGCCTGTATCCGTCGGTAGATGCTTATATTACCGGCGGGCAAAACCAAAATGTCGGGATAACCATGTTTAGTATGTTTCTGCTGTATGTTGGGTGGATATTCGTCTACGGGCGGACGTATCTTTTCCCTATAGCGGGTGCAGTTATCTTTCTTATCCCGTTTGTGTTCAGTATTGGCGTGATGGGATGCTTTATGACAGTAGCGGGTATACCGCTTAGCATGTCTACAGCACCTATCTTTGATTTAGCCGTTAATGCCGCCGCAGACTTTTCCGTGTATCTGGCAGCAAAATTATTTTTTGAGCTTAGATTAGGAAAAGATCCGTATACGGCGCTTGAATCGGCATTACATTTGGAAGGTGCTGTTGTGTTTATGGATTTTATTCTGAATGTAATAGCATTTACCCCGCTTTTAGTGTCTCGATTTGAACCGGTGCGGGAACTGGGATGGATGATGGTGTTGATGCTGATGTGTTGTGGTGTAGGAGTGCTTGTACTCGTGCCTTCATTACTGAAGGTATTTGTAAAAAACTCTAACAACATAGACATGGAGGTGTCTCGTGATTAAGATACTCTTAAGTATATTGATATTTATCCTTAACTCCTTTGTCGTTCAAGCGGATGAGGAGAAGCCGTTTACCGCCGAATATGTCATGACTGAAGCCATTAAGCATGCTCGCGGACCGCAAGGGATGATGGTCGTAGGAAGAGGTAATATGAATGTCGACGGTATTATCTACAACCTTACAACCGGACGGGTGTTTATGGATGATTGTGAAGGCGTGCTAACTGCTTTTCAAGCAAAGTATTCATCTGTGGACGCGGGGTCCGCGGGGGAAACAAGATGGCAAACAGTGCGTTGTAGGAATATTTCCATGGCTTCGTACATGCCAAGTTTGGGACGCGCGCGCAAGGTTTATGCTCCTATGCTTGCAATGCTAGGAAGTGAACTTACGCCATACCTTACCTTAACAGCCACGTCGTGGGAACGAGATTATAATCAATTTTCATTTAAGAGTAATAACGCCGAAAAACCTGTTATCGTGGGATTGAGGTCAAAAAAGTCACTATCTCCTTTTGCGTCGTGTACATGGCACCTCAAAAAGTGGCATGACGCATATGTTCCTGTTCAAATTGTATGTGAATGGGAGGAGGGAAAGATAAAACAGGTATTTTCGGACTATACGGAAGTTGCCGGCGCTCCCAAGTATTATGCACCAAAAGGTATGACCATTGGTGAATATACAAAATTGGTATTTGAAGACTGGAGCGCAGTCCCGGAAGAAAGAACGGTTATAAGTAGAAATCATGCATTATTAGGTGATCGTAAGGTCATCTTCTAATAAGCCAACCGATACAGATAAGTATGTATCGGTTTTTTCTTTACCTTTCTTTATTTAGTTTGTGGAGCAAGTTCAAGAAGTTTTTTACGGATAAGGGCAGTCCCTTCTTCGTAATCAGAGGTTTCTACATAAAAAATCTCACCTACTGTAATAGTTGCGCGTTCGATTGTTTTATCGGGGAATGTAATGAACAACGGAAGTACCGGCGCGTGGGATTTGTAGGCAATGGCGGCGGCACCGAATTTAAGATGTCCGAGTTCTCCGTTTACCGGATTACGTTTTCCTTCTGGAAATATGCCTACCACCTTTCCGGCACGCAATTTTTCTACCGGTTTTCGGGAATTTTCCTCAACACCCTTCCCTTTTTGTACGGTAATAAGGGCGCCTATGTTTGCAAGAAGCGGAATAATGCCAGTAGCCGCAAAAAACATGAGCATGGGAGTATGGAACCATCGGGCAATTAAAAAACGCAGAGGGAACAGTGAAAAAGGCAAGATGGCTCCAATGTAAAACGGATCCATGGCGCGTATATGATTTGCCACAATAAGGAGCGGTCCGCCGGTAAGACGTTTTAATCGTTCCGGATGTACCACTTGGGGTATTCTGTTTTGCCGACGAAGACGTCTTGTAATGATATAGCGAAGTATGGTCTGAAGATACATAGGGATGCGTTTATAATCTGGTACAGCACTTTTATGCTACAACAGTTTTTGTACATCCTCAATCTCTCTTTTAATGTTATCTTCCAAGGTGTGAAGTTCACGCAGGAGGCGTTCTCGTTTTATGAGATCTTCCTGGGTTACATCTTCAAATTTTGATTTTTTATCGATAAGCTGAAGTTCTTCCAGAATGGATGTGCGCATGATCCGGAATCCCTCTGCGGCCTTATGTTGTGCTTCTTCTGTTTCCTTTTGGAGAAGGTGCCGTTCCGTTTTGCGTACGCGGCGGGTAAGATAAAACAGAAATCCTCCGCTGATAATAAGAATAATGAGGAGAAAAATAGTGATGGCAACATAAGAGAAAGTTATATTTCCAATACGTATGCCGGTAAAGATGGATGTAATGACATGTGTGTTTGACCATGTTGTTCCCGGTATGCCATTTTGCACGGCGCGCGCGCGAACGTACCAGTCCCCTTCTTCAAGGATAATACGTTCCGCCAGTGTCCAGGATCCGTTTTTGTCGGCATGTGTGCGGAATGTGAAATGATCACGCCCGTCTGCACGAACCTCCAGTTCTATTTCCATAAAGGGATCAGACATGCCCTCGATATAAAAAACATCTTCCAGCGGATAATAGTGGTACGGAATAAGATTAAGAATTGGCACGGAGGATACTTCGTTCGTTTGTGCTTGTACGGGTACAGTAGTCGTTCTTGCAAGTAGCAGTACAAAGAAAAGTATAAGTATACATATACGATTTACATGAGCGTAAGATGTCATAATTCAGGAGCATTATCTTTAATAGTACGAAGCTCTTCTTCTATGGTATTTTCCAGTTGGTCTATTTTTTGTACGGACAGAGGATCTTCTTTGATTTGGGAAAATGTGGAGCGTACGGTTTTTATGGCATCTTCCACTTCTTTCCTTTGAAGACGGAGTTCAAGGGCGTGAATGTGGTCTCTTTGCCGGCGGATAAGTTCTTTGCGGTGCGCTGATTTTGCTTTTAGGAACGTATAGATGAGAAACATAAGTCCGGTTGCGAAAAGAAAAAAGAACGCAACGGTAATGACGGAAAAAGGCAATGAGGTGTTTCCCAGGGGTATACCGGTTGCTACCACGCGTATGATGCGTTGTTCGGTCCAGGAGGATACATCTGTTCCTTGTTCGGCGCGTACCCGCATTTCCCAGAATCCTTTTTGTAGGGGAATACGGCGCGAAAGAACCCATGTTCCATTTTTCTCTGTATTAGTACTAAGGCGAAGAGGTTCTTCGCCCGTCTGCTGTAAGAGAATAGTAATAATGGTATTAGGATCAGCTGTTCCTTCAATGTAAAATATTTCTTCCGACGGATAAAATGTATATGGACTTATGGATACGTAAGGCGTGGAGAGTGCCGCAAAAGAAGCATATGGAATAAGGAAAAAGGTCATACTTGTAAGTACGGCGCTCCGCCATACAAAAAGGGAATATGTTTTTATACGGCACGAAATCATGAGAGTTTATTCTTTAATTCAGAGACGTGTTCCTCTAATTTTTCTTCCTGTTCGCGAAGAATATTAAGTTGTTGTTTCATGTCTTCATATTCATGCTCCCGTACATGTTTTTGTACTTCTTCTTCTATGGTGTTTCTTATAAATGAAGATCCGCCCATAAAAGCGTAGCGTTTCTGAAGAAATATAAGCATTCCTATAAAAAGAAGAACAAGAATAATGCTTATGGTGCTGTATGATAGGGAAAATGAGCCAAACCTGATACTTGTTGCAACCGACTCAATAACACGCTGTTGTGACCACGGTGATTGCCCGCCTTCACCGTCAATGGTTCGTGCTCGGGCTTCCCAGAACCCTTCTGCTATATGTGAGCGGCTTGTGGCAACCCATTCTCCGTTTTCATCGGCAATAGTGTATATCTGAATGGGTTTTTCTCCCGGCTGTTGGAGAAGTACCTCAATTTCATGATTGGGAACGCTTCGTCCTTCAATATATAAAATATCTTTATCCGAATAAAAAACGTCGGGACTCACTATGATAAGTGGTCGCGGCAAATCTGACGCGGCAAATACCACCGTGCTTAAGGAAAGCAAGAATATGCCGAATATAAAACAAGAATGTAATATATGTTTTATGTTATTCATGGAAGGTGTTGTTATGGGGTTTTTGTGAGGGCTCCACGGAGGAATGTTTTTTAGTTAGGGCGTCTTTTATTATAGCGAGATCTGATTTTAGAGACGAGTGGATGTGTGGTTTATGGATATGCCAGAATCCTCCTATGATTAAAATAAGGATAAGAACAAGGAAGAAGAGAATGGTGAGAACAGTATCCCAGGGAAGGAAAAATAATGTCATGTCGATTCCTTCCGCGCTGACAAAAGGAAGTATAGTATGTGATATGGTGATTGTTTCTTCTGCGTCACGCCAGTTCCCTGCCTTGTCAAATGCGCGAATTAATATAGTGTACCGTCCGGGCTTTAGCGGGGTGAATTGATAAGGATTTGTTACCTCAAAAAAGAATGCCGTATCCGCACTGGCGTCTTTTGCAAGGGGTATTATCTTAAGTTCATAATGATCCAGTCCGGACCGGGAATCTGTTGTAAAAAAACGTATGATAGGACGCTCTTCCGCGGTGCGTTTACCGGAAGATAATTGTACGGTAAATGCCGCCGGAGGAGTGGTGTCTATATTTAAGATGAAAGTGGAAATGCCGCCCCAAATACCATTTTTTCGGGCACGCACATGAAAGTACCATGCACCATCCTCCGGTGTTTCAAATGAAGCGGAGGTTTCCGTTGTTTCCGAAATAGTATCCGGTACGCCGTTCGGATCGCGATCGATAGTATAACTAAATTCGGACGCACCTTCCTTTGTCCATATAAGGACGGGATATGCGTTTTTATAAAAAAGATCTTGATTGGGATGCGTGGGACTTGATATATGAGGACCTTCCGGAGGAACAGGGCGAAAGGTAAAAGAAGAATGTGCCGTGTTTCCGAGAATATTCGTACCCGCGCCGTCATTGGCAAGGGTGCGTGTGCGGTTGCCAAAACGGATTTCTCCTCCTCCGGAGGCAATTACACGAAATGTCATAGTAAGGATAACCCCGTTAGACGTTTGAATACCGGGAGACGGAACACCGCCCACAAAATATACACGTCCTTCCTGATTTGAAAAAGTGGGTGGTGTTGCCCAGACCTCTACGAGTGATTTTCCTATTGAGGGGTTAATGATCTGGATTTTATCCCGAGGAAAAGATAACTCCGCTTCTATGAGGTTTACCGAATTTCCGGCCGTATTGATTATAATGGATACATCAAACGTGGATCCCACCAAAAACGATCCGGAAGACGGACTTAAATACAGCGATGCGTTTTCCGCCGCCTTTACCGGTGGGATGTTTCCGAATATAACCATTGTTATAAACAAAAACAAACCGAAAAATTGCCTGCCAGTGGGCATGTCTTTATTATACCGAGAGTATTTTCGGAAACCTAGAAAAAAACCTATATATGTGTGTATAAACAACGCTTCTAAAACCCGAAACGTTTCAAAAAAATTCTGGTAACAATAAGTAGTCCCACCGCTAATAACACACTTTCCCATCCGACAACAGGAAGGGCTTTATGAGAGGAAGCGGTTAATGCCGGTTTACGTTCGGGAGCATTTTGATCATTAGGTTTTAGGGGGGACGCGTAATATTGGTCGGGCTTTTCGGCGCGCTCGGAGAGTTTATCAAAGTGGATTTCATTAGGTACTCCTTTTACGAACGTATCAAATAATTCCTGCTCTTCCTCGGATGAAAGAGGTTGTTCGGGAGAAGGGATGGCGGCATACGCGCCGGATAATTCTTCCTCAAGTCCTGGTATAAATGTGTGCGTCCACTGCGAAAAGAGAATACTTAAATCAGCAAATGTTACAGCACCATCATGATTAAAGTCGGCGTGATTATCCGTACGATATTTTTGATCATCTCCGGCAAGATAAAGGAATATACTTACGTCTACAAGGTCAACGTTGCCGTCGCAATTGAGATCTTCCGGAATGCTTCCGTTTGCGCAGGGTAATTGCTCAACGATTTCCTCAATTTCTTCGGGAGAAATGTGGGGAACAAGCGGACGTATGAAGGGCAGGATATATATCGGTACATTACTTACGTCAACGGGAGCGGGAGAAGATGTGTCTGTGGAGGGTGAACTACTCGAAGGTGCCGGAAAATATAAAAATCCGCTTTTGAGGATAAAACTTGCGGCTGAAGATGTTCCTATGGCGTTTTGTCCCACGGATTCCAGTAAGATAAAATTAGAAGACGTTTCCCTGCCAGCTTCGGTATTAAGAACAGGATCCAATACCTGAAAGTTAGTTGATGTATACTCTGTGGCAAAAACCCCAAAGGGCAGTAACAATAATAATATGAAAAAGGATATAAGATTAACTTTACTCTTATGTTCATAAAAAAACCGGTTTTTGAAGATTACCACATCGTCTCGGAAATAATGATTTAAATAACGGTCAAACATATCAGGTTAAAAGATTTTTTATAAACTGAACAAAACCCTCCAGTGCCGAAGCGAAGAAACGATGAATTTCAGGGAGGAATACTTCTGATCCGCCTCCGCCTCCCCCGCCTCCGACATCTCCGTCACCTTCGGGTGGCGCTCCGCCTTCTTCTTCGCCACCGGGGCCTGCTGTTGCGCCCGTGGTGGTGGCGGATGCTTTATTTCCTTCTCCGCCCACGGGAGCACCTATTGATCCATCCGCACCGGAACCGACAAAGTTTGTGGTAAGTTGAGGATAGTTTGTATATGTATCCAGCGCCGTACCGTCACTTTTAACCATACGAAAACAAAAGTCTGCACCCGAAAACTGCGCCGATGGGTATTGTATCGGCCAATCATACTCAACGTCTTGCCCGTTTGTTACCGAATTAGGATTAGTGGCAGACGGACTTGCTTCCGTATATAAGCCGCCGGCGTCCGAACCGGTCAGGAGTGTGGTTGTTATGGTGCTTGAGTCGGAAAAAGCATTATCGTAGAGACGGAATGTTTTTTCGCTGTTTTTAGCACCTACGTTTATCCAATTTGTTTCATCTGAACAAGTATTTCCGCTCGTGAGCTCGGTATATTGCAATAGAAATGCTTGTGCATCAGCAGATAAATCCGATGTTCCTATGGTAATATTCTGGCGAATTCTGAAAATATCGCCGCCACCCACGCGTTTAAGAGCAATGGCGGCATTTTCCACAAGGGAGTTCCATGCGGTGGATGGGTTTAATGCATTTGTGTTTTCGTAAAAACGATAGATATTTTGGATAAAAGTGGATGTGACAGATGTAGTTGCCATGCTTATGCGCGGGTACTGTGTGTATACAAAACCGGTGGCATCATCTGCATTGGTGGCGCGGAAACAATAGGAATCCCCGTCCGCTTCGGATGTGGCTTCAATCGCCCATTCAAGTTCGGTAAATGCTGTAGCGGAAAGCGAAGTAGATGCCATACGGTTGGTGATATCCGCCATTTCTCCCGCGACAAATGTTTGTCCTGCCGGATCGGTGAGGTTTGCATTATTTGTGGTTGAAGCAGTGTGTCCGTTATAAAGGTTTCCCGTGGGTGACATTTTCCATGCGTAGGATGTGGAAGATGCCGCGTCTGCTACCGGCACCCATGTGGAAAGTGCGGAACAGCTGGTGTAGCCCGCGATGGTGGATGTGGCGTATTCAAGCTGATAACGGGTTGTCGTTGCCACCGCGCCGGAGTTGTTTATCACAAAACGAAGACGTGTAGTACTTCCGGTCGCTTGGCCGGTAATGGCGGTGTCTTCGGCGACGAGGAATGAGGCGGATCCATTGGTTTGTTCGGCATCAAACGTATGTGTTGTAGAACTTGCCATTCCATACCGATACTCCTGCTGTATCCATTCAGCGGAATGAGCGGAGGAGGAAATACGAACGTCGTCTATAATGCCGTTAAATGTTTCGCTGTCAGTTCCGGGTACTCCGCCAATAGCATATCCTTCATCAACATTTGTTATATTACCGAAAAAGAAGTTTATTGACGCGTTTCCAACTTGATATGTCGGTGTTTGTTTAACACCATTTACATAAAATGTGTTCCCGGATGAATTGGTGGCAAACACAAGATGATTCCAACCCGTAGGATTAGGAATATCAACCTCCGCTTCTATAGTACGACCCGAATAGGTATTGGCTGAGCCAAACATATCCCAATCATCGTTGCTGTTTATATAAAACTCAAGTTGACCATTGCTGTCAACGGCATCGCCAGCACTAAAATATCCTCTACTAGTACCACTCCCGGAAGCTTTTACCCATGCGGATACAGTTCCGCTCGTAAAGGCATCTAAACTGTTGCCTGTAAATCCGACATCATCATTACTGCCGTCGAAGTTCAGGGCACCATTCAACTTCCCCGTAGTCGCTTCATCACTATCAAAATTAGTCCCTATTCCCTCATTCGCATTACTCGTCGAATCTTCAAATTTTCGTGCGGCGGTAGACGTTGCCGACAGATGCCACACACCCGCATAATTACTATCCCATACACTGGAGGTAGCCGCGCCCGATGTGGTCGCGGTGTTATTATAGTACATCCAAATAAAGTCCGCGGTGGAGGATGCATTAAGCTGGGGGATTTTAACCCATACGGTTGATGTGCCGGTTTCGTCCCACTCTTCTATTTCGTGTTTAAGCATGGTAGTACCGTCGGCATCTACGAACCGTACATCGTCTCCATGAGGGAGTGTTTTTGAGTAGTCTATATTGATATCCCCAAATGTGTCGTCGTCAGTATCTGCCGTGAGCTTAATCGGCATGGGGAAGTTGGTGAGATCTGTTTGCGAGGGTATGTTATTAAATACAATTTTACGGCGGCTTAGGAAATCGTTGTCCCACCAGTCGCTGGGGGCGGTTCCTACCGACGTTTCCCCGCCATTATCCGCGCGCCACCGGTAATGGAGTTGATCAATTTCTGCGCCGGAAGCGGGTTTAAATGCCGCTACAGCCCCTACCCACACATCCGATCCTGCGTTATTCCAATACATACTCATTTGTCCCGTTGTTGTTGCAGATTTATAACTTCCTCCCGCAGAGCGGGCACCGGTATCGATAAGAAATATCTGATTTTGGGATGTGCCAGGTGTGTAGTTTGTGAGCGGAACACCTTCATTGCTATTAAAAGCATCAACAAGAATCGTATCTGCCTCCGTGGTGGTTATATCCATCTTTGGCTGGCTGTTAGCACTTCCCGTACCTGTTGCGTCCACAGGGTCGGTTTGTGCTGCCCCCGTGAATGAAACGGCGCTCGCTCCCCCTTCCCTAACTGTACCTCCCAAGGTAACGCGCACCGGATGAGTCCCTGTGTCCGGCGCAATAAGGTACCATATTTCCACATTTTTATTGCTTGCAGGCACATCATTTTGTACGGCAGGCGTGAGTGCATCTCCGTTATAAGTAATGCCGGAAATAACACGATCTTCGTCTGTAAGGTCATGAACAGAAACTTCCACGGCCAAAAGTCCGTTTGTATTATCACTCACCGTATGTTGCCATTGGATTGAAGTTATAGAAGATGTAGCGGTTGAATCACTGGTATTATCTACCGCCACATCTGCTTCCGCGTATGGGATGTCCAGTCCGGTTTGCTCAATTCCCAAGAAATGAAAGAAGGGTGATATGTTCGAAAAGAAAAGGCCAGTCATGACAAGAAATACCGTAAAAGAACGAAGTGTGCGGTGTATATATTTGCGTGTTTTTCGAGACATGAAGAAGGATAATTATTCTTTATACTAATGTGTTGGATTTTAGGCGGTATCAGGCGGCGGTTCTTCAGGGTTCGTTTCATTGGTTACCGGAGGCGTTGGTTCGGTTTCGATTTCGGGAGGAGTTTTATCTTCATTTTCCGGCAATGCTTCTTCTATGGGGGGCGCTTCCGGTAGCGGTTCGGTTTCGGGGACGGATATTTTCGGTTGAGGTTCTTCTTCGGGCGGTGCCGGAGGCGGAGCGGAAGTTTCTTTATTTTCCGGCAATGCTTCTTCTATGGGGGGTGTTTCCGGTGGTTCTTCAGAGTCGCTAGGGGGTATTTCCGGAGATGGTTCCTCTGTATTTGATGGCGTTTCCGTTTCCGGAGATGATTCTGTTTCTATAGGTGTTTCTACTGATGGCGGCGGGTCCTCGGTATTTTCTTCCGCGGGAGGAGTGGTTTCTTTTGCTCCGCTAAACAGATGAGTATTTTGTTCGCATGTGCCTGATACCGTTTTCAGTTCTCCTCCGCTTACATATACGCAGTACGGATACCCGCCTTCCGTATCATACAAAGTGGTCCCGAATGGCTTTGTTTCGGATCCTACCTCCAAACTGTCGGTGCGTACGCGTTCGGCATTTATTGTGCGCACTTTTAGATTACCGTTTTCATCTATGCTCCATGTACCATTTTCTGAGAGAATTCCGCGTATGTGTACAATATCGGCACCCCCCAAATCCAAAGACCCATCGAGTGGTTCAAATGCACCGGAAAGCTGGTTTATGGTGGTGGAAGCCGCATCCGCTTCTCCCGATGCAATAACCTTATCGAGCGTAGCATGGCCCAGATTGATAAATACAAGTATTTTTCGTATATGTGAGTCTGTCGTTGTGGCGGCATTGGCATAACTTTCAAGAGCGAATCCTACCGTTGCATCTCCCTCGTTTGCTTTTTGTCCCACGCCGGGAATAGAGGAGGCCGCGATACGGTCTCCTTTTTCAATAGCGCCGTTATCTTCCGATACTTTAACGGAAACACGTCCGGAAAGAGCTATGAGCGGTGTTGTACTTGTTGCTTCCCTGCCAGGCGCAAGGGTAATGTCAGAGCCGTTGATGGCAAGTGCGGGTCTACTGGAAACAATACCTACAAGAACAGGAGTGGTAGAGGAAGATATATAAGCTTTCTTTACCATTGCACGATCGGTTGTTGTGGTATCAATCATGGCAATATCTCCGGCGGAAAGAACTTCGGAAGCCGGGTATCGTTCAGCGACGTCGAATACGTCACCCGGATCATCGCTTGCAACACCGGCCGTGTCTACCCGAAGTCCGCCATTTATTTCGGTGTCGGGACAATGCGTGCCGGCGGTAATACATACCCCGCCTTGTACGGTGAGCGTCCAGATGTTTGTGGTAGAGGTTCCTATGCTGGTTGAGCCGGTAGAATTTATGGCAAATACTTCTTTTCCGGCATTTTTCAGATTAAAGAAGTCGCCGGTGAAGGAGCCGGAATTTTGACCCAGATTTATATCAAGCCCTACGCCGGTCATGTCAGTGGTCTCCTGGAACAGGCTTACTAACGTACCGGATGTAAGTGTATTTGAATATGCGCGAAGAGCGTTTCCTTGGGTGGTGCCGCGAGTTTCCGCTATAACACCGGCGGGTTCAAAGACACCGCCGGCGTCTCCGGTTGTTACCCCGCGTACGCCGAATGTGCGGCCAAATGCGGATATGGCAGTATTTTCTCCGAGCGTATTGGATCCCAGATGTGATTGTACTTCGAGTCCGCGTACGGTATTTCCAAGCGCGGTGGAATCATTAATTTTAATGAGTTGTCCTACGAGCGTATTTGAATGTGATGTTGGTGCGTTTGTTATGAATAGTTTATTGCCAATTTGTGTGCCAGCGCCGGCAAGATTAAAAGTAAATTGTTCGTCTATACCGCGTACGGTATAACTTGTGGATGCGGTTTGTCCGGCATAACCGTCTATGGCAAGAAATCCGCGCGGCGAAGTGGTACCGATTGCGCTCCGTCCATTTCCTTTCACGATAAAGGCGGGGCTGGAAGAACCCGTATCTCCCACAACAAAGCTTCGGGTATTTGATCCGTTTTGTTCAACGGAAAGTTGTGCCCAAGGGGTGGTAGTACCGATGCCCACATCGCCCGTGGTACCAATAGATAATCTTGTATTGGCTCCGCCCGTTTGTACTATATAATCTCCGCCGGATCTTATAGAGAGATTATCGGTTGAATGAAGATATTGAATATATGCAACCCCATTGTCATCAGAATCTCCAAAACGAATAGCTTCTATTCCCGTATTAGGTACTAATAACTGAATTCCTGCCGTAGTATCATCTTCTAAGGTAAGTGGTATTCCAGCTAATGGAGATCCTCCGGAGGCGCCCGAATACACATGCAATTGGTTTAAAGGGTTTTCAATACCAATCCCCACCCGTCCATTTCCTTTCACGATAAAGGCGGGACTGGAAGAACCCGTATCTCCCACAACAAAGCTTCGGGTATTTGATCCGTTTTGTTCAACGGAAAGTTGTGCCCAAGGGGTGGTAGTACCGATGCCGACGTTTCCCGATACTGTAAGCTGTCCCGCAATCGTCGAACTTGCGCTTGATACAAATCCGTCATCAAAGTGGAAGGCGAGACCATCACTTGCGGTGGATGAAGCAGTGTAGTATTTGGTGGTGCCGTAGG
>PFEF01000008.1 GCA_002793915.1 Candidatus Ryanbacteria bacterium CG10_big_fil_rev_8_21_14_0_10_43_42
CTGCCTGTCATACGGACGGAGATCCGGATAATCCAGACTCATATGATCCTACGATAGATACTGAAAACTCGAAGCCGGTTATTACGCGTTTAGGCGGTGATATTACCGCAAATGTCGGTGATGGATTTACCGATCCGGGAGCAACGGCATCAGATGCGGAAGATGGAGACATAACGTCCAGTATTGTTATAGGCGGAGATAGTGTAAACACGGGGTCTGCCGGAACATATGTAATAACCTACAACGTAACGGATTCCGCGGGACTTGCGGCTGATGAGGTAACTCGCACAGTAACCGTTTCCGGTGGTAGTGGAAGCGGTGGCGGAGGAGGAAGTAGTGGCGGTGGCGGCGGTGGTAATGGCCCCCTCGGTCCGGTAAGTGGTGGGGGCGGATCATCTATCACCCTTCAAATCAGCAATGAAGCTATTGCTCTTAATGCAGAGGGGACCGCTGTTGTTACATGGGACACAAACCTGCAAGCAACGAGCCGTGTTATATTCGACACGTTATCTCACAATACGGCCGACAAGACACTTTATCCTCTTACAACACCCAAAGATACTTCCCTTTCAACGTCACACAGTATGACGATATACGGTCTTACGGCGGGAACCGAATATTTCTTCCGTCCTCTCTCTGATCGCACCAATGAAGAAGCTATTGGTATCCAGCTTTCCTTAACGCCGCTTTCTACAACAATAGCTCCTCCCATAACAACCCCGGTGGAGAACATTGCACAATGCTCGTATTTGGAGGAATTTATTCGTTTGGGAACGAATAATAATCCTACCGAAGTACGAAAGTTAGAAGTATTCCTACGTGATTTTGAGGGATTTACGGATATTACGGTAGACGGTATATATACCCAAACCGATTTTGATGCCGTAACAACATTCCAAGAAAAATATTTCGGAGATATTCTTGCCCCATGGAACCATACAGCCGGAACCGGATATGTGTACATAACAACACGCAAGAAAATTAATGAAATTTACTGCGCAAAAGCATTTCCTCTCACGAGTGATCAATTACGCGAAATTGACGCGTTTCGTACCCTTATCCAATCCGGCGTTCCTACAGATACCAGTATCGTAGGGTCCGCAAATGGATCGGAAGAGAATCACAATGTTGCTATAAACAACACTGTTCCGGCACCTGATACAACTGTTTCCGGAACAACCACGGCCGACATTATTGCATCTCTCGGCGATACATCTGATGGCGCTTCTTCAAATTCTGAAGGTACATCCTCTCAAGTAGCCCGCGTAATATCCGCACTTGCAGACAATAAGGGTGCCGTTGCTATTATTTTTATCGGCATAGGGGTGCTTATCATCGGACTTATTATTCTCTTTGTCCGCAAAGAGAGTGTTTCCGCTCCTACGAACATAGAAACACCCGTTCCTGAACTAATCCCCTCACCTACAACTGAACCGACGGAAATAAAGAACAATTCCGAAACACATCCGCCGATCATATAGTACGCTGTTTGTCCGGTAAGGCCCTTCACTTTGAAAATGAGGGGTCTTACCGTGCACAAACCTTTCATTTTCCTGAAGAAACTTTATAGAGGCAAAAAGCGTATTATAGTATAGTAAGAACAGATATAAGAAACCATCCGATTATGCCGTATCTTTCTCACAACTCTCCCCCGCAATCTTTTACTAATCACGCCGATGAGGATATTCTTGCCGCCTCCCTTTCAAATCCGCACATGTTTAGTATTATCATAGATCGATACCAAGAAGCATTTATGCGAGCATCGTACAGCATTGTGCGGCAAAAAGAGGAAGCGGAAGATATCGTACAAGAAGCGTTTACCAAAATATATCTGCACGCCGGTAGTTTTAAAAAACAGGAAGGCGCATCTTTTAAAAGTTGGGCGTATCGTATTGTTATTAATGCGGCCATATCGCGCTATCGCAAGTTAAAACGCATACGAGAAAACCAGGCGCCACTCGATCCCGAAATTTATAATAATCTTCCCGGCAAAGAACACTCTCTCGGAAATGCCGAAAATCGTCTTTTTACAAAAGAATTATTAGAGCAGTTACCCGATGATATGCGTCGCTTGGTGGAAGGACACTATTTGGAGGGAAAACCCTACCAGATACTCGCCTCGGAAGAACGCCTTCCCCTTTCCACCATAAAAATGCGTTTGTTTCGTGCAAAGAAACAGTTAAAACAATTCATACAATAACGGTCGAACCTTTTTATTCACTATTCATGCTTTTTTAAGCTTATTACAAATATGGAACTATCTACTGCCACAAAAAACTCCCTCATGCGCCGCGTGCATTTGATATTTTTCGCACGCCGCGTACTGCCCATGCTTGTCGTGGAAATGGGAGTGCTCGCGTTTGCTCTTCAAAAAATCGCCGAACACGTATTTATAAACCAAGTTTTGTGGAATGCGGTCGTGCATACGCTTACCCGCTCCCCCCTTATGATGATTTCCTTTTTCGGACAGGCATTTATAAACACGGAAATAACAGTGCAAATGCTTATCGTAGGTTTTGGCATAGCGGGCATATTCATGATGAAAGACATGATGCGCAGTACTCAAACGCTTTTACGGCATAACGCATAGCACGCAAAGGCGTTTGTAACTTTTTTATATATAAACTCGTTGTATGTGTGTAGCCCCGAAGATGGGGAAAGGTCGTAAAAATTATATGAAGTGCTAATACTCCGCTCCCACGCGGAGTTTTTTTTCGGGCAAAAATGGCTAAAATTTGTTGGAGAAAAATAACTAAGTACTATTATAATAATTTTGTCAAGACTTCCCTTGTCGCTTATTTTCTGGTATTATTTGCCTGTTGCTTATTACAAACCTATAACTACGTTCTCTTACACAGCAGACACATCCGACCGTGTCCGAAACACGAGAAACAACTAGTATGACCAATTCCTTTCGTTTTTTTCAAAGCAGCACTTTCCTTATTTTGGCTTTGTCTCTAACAACTTGGCGTTTTCACGCCTCATACTCCCTGTCATAACAATGGAGGGTAATTTCTTATGTTCCGTGCATGGTATGTAACCATTGCTTTTTGCTGTAACGAAACAATCACTATTATGAACACGGTAACCGTAGGAATTGCGGTAGTAGCTCTTCTGTTGGGAGGAGGAGTTGGCTATGGTCTTCGCCATCTTCTCATGCAACAGAGACGTAATTCCATTGAACTCAAGATCAGACAAATGCTCCTTGATGCGAAGACGGAGGCAAAAGAAGCACTTCTGGAAGCAAAAAATAAAGCGGTGAAAATCATAGAAGACGCTACCGCGGAATCAAAACGAGAAGAGGAAAAAATCCGCCGCCTTGAAGAACGCGTTCAAAGGCGCGAGGAGGTAATGGATAAAAAATATGAAGATATTGAGCGCGAAACACAATCACTGAAGGAAAAAACCGAAAAAATAACGGAAGCGAAGGAGCGCATTACCGCCATCGAGGAAAAACGCCGCGTTGAACTGGAACGCATTACCGGACTTTCCCCCGAAACGGCGCGCGATGAATTACTGGCGGCAACCGAAAAAAAGTATGAAGAGGATATTCTCCTTCGTATGCAAAAACTCGAACGCTCCGGTAATGAAGCACTCGAACGTAAATCGAAGGATATTCTGGCCGCCATTATTCATCGTCTTGGCTCTTCCGCGGCATCCGAATTTACAACGCTCACCGTACCTATTCCGTCCGAAGACATTAAGGGGAAAATTATCGGGCGCGAAGGTCGTAATATCCGTACCCTTGAACGCGCCGCCGGTGTTGAGATTATCGTTGACGATACTCCGGGAGCTATTATCATTTCCGGCTTTGATCCGGTACGCCGACATATAGCAAAAATGGCTCTGGAAACACTTATATCAGACGGGCGCATTCAGCCGGCGCGTATCGAAGAGGTGGTAGATAAAGCACGAGCGGACATGGAAAAACTCATTAAAAAAGCGGGGGAAGAAGCGGCGTATGAGATTGGTATATTTGACCTAGATGCACGACTTTTACAGCTTTTGGGACGACTTAAGTTCCGTACCAGCTACGGACAAAACGTTCTTCAGCATTCCGTTGAAATGGCGCATCTGTCCGGTATGCTTGCTTCCGAACTGGGTGGAGACGTCGCTATTGCTAAAAAAGGTGCTTTGTTGCACGATATAGGAAAGGCGGTTGATCATGAAGTACAAGGTACGCATGTGGAAATAGGGCGACGCATTCTACAAAAGTTTAATGCCGATAACCGTATTATACAGGCCATGCAATCGCATCATGAGGAATATCCTTATGAAACACTGGAATCCATTATCGTACAGGTTGCTGATGCTATATCAGCCGGCAGGCCCGGAGCCCGCCGCGACACCGTGGAAAACTATCTAAAACGCCTGGGCGAGCTTGAAAACATAGCAAATTCATTTGATGGTGTTGAAAAGGCATATGCCATCCAGGCAGGACGCGAAATTCGTATTTTTGTATCTCCCGAAAGTATTTCCGATCTTGATGCCAAAAAAATGGCGCGTACCATTGCTGATCGCGTGGAAGCCGAATTAAAATATCCGGGTGAGATTAAGGTAAATGTCATCCGCGAAACACGCACTATTGAATATGCCCGGTAATATCAGATAGAAACGGATTTCCACAGGTATTTCATGTGATATTGTTGAAAAATAAAGATAGTGTATAATACCACCAGAAGTTGCTACAGGTCCGTCGAAGCCTGTTATATAACAATCGTACAGTTTATTAGATCAGAAGATTTTACTTTGGACATATTAAGACACAATACTAAATGGTTTTGTTCGAGTATGCGCCAAAAGAAAATCATAAAATATATTTATGAATAAGGCAGATTTAGCAGAAGCAATTATGGATAAAGTGGGCGGCACAAAGAAGGCAGGAGAAGACGCAATTGACGCTGTATTTGAAACTATTACATCTTCCCTTTCAAAAGGAGAGGACGTAAGTATTGCCGGTTTTGGCGTATTTGCCGCAAAGCCGCGCGCCGCACGAGAAGCACGCAATCCCCGCACGGGTGAAACAGTGCATGTACCGGCAACAACGGTACCTAAATTCCGTGCCGGAAAGGCTCTTAAAGACGCCGTGGCAAAATAACATCCTTTTGTCTCGAAATAACAAAACCGCCTCTACTACATTAGTAGAGGCGGTTTTATCTATACGAATCAAACAACCAAAGATATACAACTATAACAAAATGGGAGAAAGTATATACGCTAGCACGCCCCCAAGCATTACACCCATAACAACCTCCCCCAACTTGTGTCCGCTCATGTCTATAAGATGCTTATAAGCACCTCCCCTTTGATGAAATTTTTTAAGAAGATCCTGCTGTTTTTTATTGTCGATTAAATTATATAAAAGGACGGAGGAAACAACAGCCGTAATGGCGAATGTCGTACTAAAACCTTCTTTTACGCCAACAAAGTAGGTAAGCCCCGCAAGGACGGCCGAATGACTACTTGGATACCCTGATGCCCACATATATGCCCAAAAAAATGATTGAAACGAAACACGCTCCCCTCCCAAAATACGAATACTATATTTTATGGTCTGGCTTATAAACCAGATAACCAGCGTCCCTATGATTATTTCCATACCCCATTATGACATATGAACACAAAACCGAATACATATAACTGTGTGTATTTCGTTAATCTATTTCTTTTATAGGAACAGATTGATTAAAAAACCTATCAAGTACCGCTCTATATTCATCCCACATAGGATCCAAGTCTTCATACTCACCTTTCCGCACCCATTTCATTTCTTGATTTTCCTTATCGAGCTTTATATCTTCGGGGTTTCCCATAAAATGGCATCGATATATCACCAAATAGTGATTTAACCCCGAAACACTTTTGTACACAAATGTATCAAAAATGCCTTCTACATCTATTTCCATAGAGAGCTCCTCTCTTATTTCCCTTTTAAGCCCCTCCTTAGGCGTTTCTCCTTCATTAAGGCGCCCACCCGGTAATTGCCATCTTCCTGCTTGTTTTGTTTCTTTTACAAGCAAAACGCGCCCCCCATACTCAAGTAGGGCCTTTTGCGGTATATCAGCTATAAAATGCTTATCTTTTTCCATAAAATCCAAAGACACAACATATCTTACCTAAAGATAGTTTTTTGTTATAAAGAATGGTACAAAATTGGAGCGGGTAGGGGGAATCGAACCCCCCTCTACAGCTTGGAAGGCTGTCATAATAGCCACTATACGACACCCGCACAATATTTTATTCGTCTCTCGATTCTACAGAAAATACATTAAAATAACAACGGTAGGATAAAATCTGGGGATAACCTGTGAGACATGGGGATAAAAGACATAAAAATGTCTTTTTGTCCAATATTATTCCTCTCTATCTTCCCTACCCCATGAAATAGCATTCCATATCCGTTCATGAATGTAATATGTAAGGAGTCCAAATAACGTAACAGCAACAGTAAGTCGAACAGAGAGTCCAAAACTTCGTGTTAAGTAATAACTATAACCGAACGTAAACACAGTTGCCAAAAAACGCCAAGATATTGCCTTTGCAACAGAACGCTTATTGGATTCAAAAAAATTCATATATATTCTTCACGTGAAGGATTTAATTAATGCCGTTCATCTGTTTCATATGAAACAATTGCAGGCATTATTTTGTGGACCTAGGGAGAATCGAACTCCCGTCACTACAATGCGAATGTAGTATCGTACCACTAGACCATAGGCCCGAATACTTAATATTACTTATACAAACTGTTTCTCATGAAACTTATGGATCGCACAGACTAATACAAGCATCCGTACTTTAGTATAGTACAAATGAAATATTTACATACTATACATACCAAAGACCTATTTCACATAAAACAGGTTCACACTTAACAATTTATGAATTCTTCTTGTCGGGGTGCCGAGATTCGAACTCGAACTACATGGTCCCAAACCAAGCGTGCTACCGTTACACCACACCCCGATATATACAATTTTCAACTACTAAAAGACATAATGCTTTTAGATTCACTTGGTTTAAAACCAAGGATTTATATACCACCGACATATAAATCTACCTCTTGCATTATACCCTGATATTAAGTTTTTCTCATATTAACAACGTTTCGTTACACAAACCCCATAGTATTTATGGATTCCCGTTTCATATGAAACAGGAATATGAGTAAATCCATAAAACCAATTAGAACGGCGTTATATAATCATCCCAAATTAACGTTATCAATACTATATATAATAGCCTTATTTGATAAAAAATCAAGTAAAACACAATAGACATCAATAACAAATTCCCTATCTTCTAATTCACTGTGTTCCATATGATATGATCTGATCGATCTTTCAAAGCGTTTCATTTTTCCGAATGTCATATTTTCTTCAGGCCTGTAGAAAAAAGGAGGATTTTTAGTATATATAACATCCATAGTTTCATATGAAACATCATTTTCTGGATTTAAAAAGTTTGAAATGGAACTTTTTACCTCTATAAAGTGTATTATATCCCCTTTTTCAGCAACAATATCTATCTCGCCCCATTTTCTTAGATAATTTCGCTCTATAATACACCACCCTTGTTTCACAAGAAACATCTCTACAATACTTTCCCCAATATCTCCTTTTTTACGCGTTGGCGATGGCATATACCCTCAACATATTAATCTTACCGTTTCATATGAAACGTTGTCTTGTAAATAAAGGAATTATCTATATTATATGAAGCCTTCATATAAAAGACATAATATAAAATATATTTTGTCTTTTATATTATGTCTTTTAATTGTCCGATAAAGAAACCACATATTCTTCTTTAGGCACCCCCGTAATACTAGCATACGCCATCAGAAATGCCCCTACAAATAATAACCTGAACATAAGAACAGGCCACCCGGGAATACCTATTTGATCAAAATAACCTATAACAAGGTATAAAAGAACGGAAAAAGGAGCGATAAGATCAGCATAAGAAGAAATCTTTTTTTGCATGAGAAATATACCCTGACGCACAACATCAATGAATAAAAGGGCTAAAAGAGGGAACATGGTTATTTGAAAAACAAGAGTAGCTTCATAACTTGGCTCATATTCAGTGATAAAAAAATTAACCACATCAACGGGGATACTGTTATATACAAGTGTTGCCGCAATACCCAACATACCCAACACAGCATAAACAAAAAGGGCAATAATAGTAACAAATTTCTTATGAAAAAGTTTTTCAAATACATACCCTCCTAAAAATAATGCCGAGAGAAAGACGAATATCTGCGCATATTCGAAAAAAAGAGCGTCCAGTTCGTAATTATTAAAAGCACCCGCAAGAGAACGTATGGTAACGAGAAACCAGAGAAAAGCGGTAAAAAACCAAAAAAGGCCGAACAAACGAAGCTCTCGCCCGATACTCTTCCACTTACCGAGAATGTATGTCGTTAAAGATGTTGCCGCCAGTGTAACAACAAGCACGATAATGGCATTAAAAAATCTTCCTATGTACAACATGGAAGAATTATATACTATGCGATTACTTTTTAAAAAGAATAACTGCCGTAATAAAATATAATACACAGAAAAAATCACAGGAAAAAAATAATATTGTGGTATAATAAGCACATGTACTATTTTGGGAGGAGGGGATTTACCCTTTTGGAAATCATGATAGCGATTGCCATTTTAGGTACTCTTGCAATCATAACAATATCTGCCTTCAGTCCGTTTCGAAAAGGAACGGATCTTGATACCGCAACAGAAAAAACCCTGGGTCTTTTATTGGAAGCGCGTGCAAGAACACTTTCTTCAGAAAATGCAACGCAGTATGGTATTCATTTTGAATCATCCCGCATCGTTCTCTTTACTGGCAGTACCTATATAAGCTCTGATCCTTTAAATGAAGAAACACTTCTTCCCAGTACCGTTACCGTATCGGGAATTTCTCTTGCGGGCGGGGGAGACGATATCGTATTTTCCCGCCTTACCGGAGAAATAACAGCATACGGCACCATAACACTTAGCCTTACCTCGGACGCCACCCAAACAAGACAAATTTCCATATTATCAACCGGCCTTTCAAGTATTTTATAGCCCCCATGAACAACACTTCTTCGCGTTCACGCGGATTTGGACTCATAGAAATCGTTATCGCCATTACTATTGTCGGATTCCTTATATTCGGGCTTATAACCGTAGCGCGCATATCGTTTGCAGGGGTTTCTGCAAACACGGAACGCTTACAGGCAATTTTTCTTCTCGAAGAAACCATGGAAGCCGTACGCATTATGCGAGACAATGGATGGACAACAAACATCGCTTCTCTTACTCTCGACACGCCGTATTACCTTGAATTTACCTCGGGTACTTGGGGAACAACAGGAACACCCGCCCTCATCGACAGCACCTTTACCCGTACCATTACTTTGTCATCTGTGGAACGAGATGCTAACGATGATATTATCGATTCAGGAGGCACGATTGATACCGACACAAAACGCATAATCGCCTCCGTTTCGTGGCCTTCGCGCGGAGAAATCGTAACCGTTTCAATCTCCGGTTATATTACCAATATATTTGCAAATTAATAATGAAGCGGGGATATACACTTATAGAAACTGTCATTTATATAGCGCTTGTAATAGTTATAGCCGTTGTTTTTGTACAAGTACTCGTATTCTTCGCTCAAGGATTTCGCCAAGCAAAAGAACTCCGTACTATGCATTTCTCGGCGGAAACAGCATTAGAGCGTATTGTACGTGAAATACGGTTTGCCGATGGCGTTACAATAGGAAGCAGTGTTTTCGATACTCACCCCGGCGTACTCACGCTTTCGAGCATTGACCCGACAACGGAAGTGCCCCAAATAATTACTATAAGCACGTCCGGATCACAACTCACCCTACAAAAAGACTCTGCATCGCCTGATTTTCTTACACCAAACACGGTAACGGTGGAAAATATAGTCTTTCGGTATATTGCAACACCCATTTCCGAAGCGATAAAAATAGAACTGCGCATTAACGGCAAAAACTTTTATTCAACTGCATTACTTCGAAGAAGTTATTGATAACCGGCAATAATGATACTACAAAAACAATACCTTGCGCGAAATCAGTATAATGGGGGATATGCGGCTTTGATTTCCGTTATGTTTTTTCTTTCCATATCCCTTCTTCTTACATTTGGTTTTTCCGCTCTTGCTCTTCAGGAAAAAGAAACGACGCGCCTTGTTTTACGGGCAAAGCAAAGCTATTTTCTGGCGGAATCAGGTATTGAAGATGCCACATATCGCATCATGAACGGAAAAGCCATTGATGCATCTGAATCACTCACACTAAATAACTCAACCGTTACGACTTCCATTACGGATAACTTCGGCGAAAAAGACATAGTCGCCACCGGAGACATTAACCAGTCTATTCGTATTGTCAGCACAACGCTCGAAACAAGCGCCGGGGCTTTATTCAATCATGCGGCACAAATAGGATATCTTGGCCTAACTTTTAAAAATGATTCGAGCGTAATAGGGAGTGTTTTTTCTAACGGTAATGTATATAGGGATTCCGGTGGTTTGAACAATATAGTTACGGGAGATGTATTTGTAGCAAAGGGTATTGGAACCCTGCCTGATCAGGAGAATACCCTTGGTTTTTCAGAAACAAGCACTATAGATCCCCCAAGGGAATTTTTCGTACATGAAGTTGATGGATTGCAGGATGCCGCACAACAATTTATCCCTACCGTAACCGCAGAGCCTCTCCGATTGGATTTTTATGTAAAAAAAGTGGGGAACGTACCAAATCTTAACATAAGAATCGTTCCTGACGACGGAAGTGGCGCTCCCTTACATAACAATACCATAGCAAGCGGTCAGCTAAAGGAAGATGCCATATCAGACAGTAACTTTAGCTGGGTTTCCATGACATTTAACTCAACGGATATTCTAACTGCGGGCATACCTTACTGGATCATAATAAATTCAACCGGCTTTAATGGCAGTAAATATTGGATTTTTGGAGGTGATGATGATACTTCCTACGCGGATGGAACATATTACACCACCCAGGATTGGAATCAAGTAAGTGCTGTTTGGATCCCTCCCGCTTCCGGTATTGCAGATATTGCGTTTAAATTATATTTAGCTGAAGTTGATACATACATCGATTCTATCCAAATAGGAACAGTCGCAGAACCAACCGATGCTCATGCATTACACATTGGTAATTCTATTATCCATGGAGACGCTTACTGTAATATTAATGATGGGGGAAATACTTTTGGTGGAGATAGTTGTCCCTGCGCTGATCCGCCTACATGTTCAGTATCAAATGACTTTGATGATGTTCTTCCTATCGATGCACCGCTTTCGGACCCTCAAATTCAACAATTTAAGGATAATGCGGATTTAGGCGGCACGTGCGATTTTTCCAGTTGCCCGCAATTTACCGGATCTTTCACTGTTAACTCAAGTAATACATTTATTATGGACGGCAGTGACGTAGCGGCATCAACCGGACCGGTGAATATTGTCGGCGATATGCTCATAAAAAATTCTTCAATTCTTACATTAGGAGGAGACATACATGTATCAGGAAAACTTGATATTGAAGGGTCGTGCACCATTAAACTTGATCCTTCTTATGGTTCAGCTACCGGTATTATCGTGGTTGATGGAAAAATAACGGTAAAAAACAATTGTATCGTAGACGGAGTTCCTTCCGATCCCGATTCGTACACAATGCTCCTTAGCACAGATCCGGACACAAATGATGCTATTACCATTGAAGGCAACGGCACCGATGTAGGTATTGTTTATGCTTCAAAAGGCAGTGCATTTATAAAAAATAACCCTATCATCAGAACACTCTACGGAAATGGCGTAAGACTGGAAGGAGGCGCCGTCCTTCAATACGAATCCGGTCTTGCAAGTTTAAACTTTAGCGGGGGACCGACAAGCGGATTTGCGGTAAAAACATGGCGTGAGGTAGAGTAGGGTAATAGTTATATACACAACATATAAAAAATTCCGCAGGAATTACTTCCGCGGAATATTATCTCTAAAAAGCACGTAAACCTATCAAGCGCCCAAAACGTTCCAGCCACTCGTCGGTTTTTTTCCATCTCGTCGGCCGTACATACAAAACGTCGCCTTCCGTTAAATGCCTACTATTGCGCATATCCACCATTGTCGATGTTCCGCTGGCATTCACAATCATGACATTCTCCCGTACGGCATACTCCGTAAAACCACCGGAAGCGGCCACCGCTTCTTGGATAGTATACGGACGCGTTAATCTTATTTGCTGAGGATTTTTTACCTCTCCTAAAACGGATACTGTTTCCGCCTCGGGAACAAACACTGCGTCTCCCGGCTTAAGAACAAAAGATGTTTCAGAGCCATCAGGCACGCCCGTCTTTAATGATTTAAGATCGAAAAGTATTCTTTTCCCTTCTCGTACTACATACACCTTCATACCGGAAGTGTTCTCATTAAGCCCTCCCGCCCATGCAAGAACATTAAATACGGTTGTCCCTGGAACAATCGGGTAAGGACCTGGCTTCATAACGGAGCCGGTAACGGTAACGCGACTGCTTATTTTTTCCCGCAAAGAAAGTTCCACCCGCGGATGGCGATAAAAACGACTAAGAGCCTTCCTGATAAGCATACTCGCTTCCGGAAGAGTTTTACCGGCAACCGAAACATAAGCCGATACTTCAGATACATATACCGTACCGTTACCCGCTACAGTTACCTCAAACTCTTTTATTGTGTCGGTGCCGTTAATTTCAGGAACTGCCTGACGAACAATCAAAACGTCTCCCGGCCCCAACGAATAATCATCGTCCGACGGCTCTTCAATGAACCCATGCAAACTTTCATTGCTATTTACGGCAGGACCATTAGGTAATAATATGTCTTCGGAACTACTTACTTGAGGAACCTGCCGCGCAGAACATCCGCAAAACGAGAAAAAAAGAAAAGCACCTATTATCCTAAAGGCACGCCATTGCCTATTTTTTTGCTCATGAGAATTCATGTCGCCCTCCTCCTGTTTTTTTAATCCATACAGTAAAAAATATAATATGTCAAATTTTTACCCATCTATCCGCCCGTAAAGTTGACAGCGATTTTATTATGAGTATAATGTATAGCGGTGCCCTATGCGTGTATATGTATGAGGCTTTCTTTAAAAGGATAGGAAAGGAGGTGATGCATTTGATTGTATAGTAATTGTTCGGTAAGGGGAGATTAAAACAACGTTTGTCTTTTCGAGGAGGAGACATGTCTGTAAGTATTTTCTGGAAGATTGGAAAAGGGGTTGTAATTGCGGCTATGTTGCTTATTGGAATAGCGTTGCCGGCCACAGCTCAGGTGCTGCCGGCACCCAACGCAACATCGGTAATAATCCTGGACACAACCGTGTCGGGTGGTCTGGGTAGTGCTGAAGCTGTGGAGTCTGTTGCTCTTGGTTTAACGCCCATAATTGTAACGGTCGCTGTGTGGCCAACGATAACAAGCTCCGATTTCTCATCGTATCGTGCCGTCATATTTGGTGACAGAAGATGCGCGGGTGTCGGTTCTATTGCACCTGCCGATGCAAACAAGGCAATATGGGGACCTGAAGTGGATGGCCCTGTTGTTCTTGTGGGAACAGATCCAATGTACCACTCACATTACAACGGCATTCCATCTCAAGGTGGAGATGTTGTCACTAATAGTGGTATAGCGTTTGCAACGAGCAATCCCACAAAAACGGGCATGTATGCAACACTGTCATGTTACTACCATGGTGTTGTCAGCGGCACGCCCGTTCCATTTCTTGACCCTTTCGGTGCGTTTACTGTACGCGGGGTTGGATGCTTCAATGACGCACATATCGTCGCCGTACATCCGGCACTTTCCGGCTTAACAGACCCAAGTCTGTCAAATTGGAGCTGTTCCGTACACGAAGCGTTTGATAGTTTTCCCCCTGACTTTCTGCCACTTGCCATTGCACGCAATACCAACGGAGCAGGGGAAATTGATTTCGCTGATGGCTCAAGAGGTGTACCGTACATAATTGCACGCGATGAAGAACTTTCGCCGATTAAATGCGGTGATGCCATTTTGGATCCAACGGAAGAATGTGATGATGGCAATACCGACCCGGGCGACGGATGTTCCACAACTTGCAAACTTGAGTTCTGCGGAGACGGCGTTATCACTGATGTACTTGGTGAAGAATGTGATGATGGTGGTACGTTGCCCGGTGACGGATGTTCGCCAACTTGCACCTTAGAACCCTTCTGTGGCGATGGCGTTACAGATGCCGGTGAAGAATGTGACGATGGTAATAACGCCAACGGCGACGGATGTTCTGCAGTTTGCGAACTGGAAAATGAACATCCGGACTGTTCCGGCGCATACGCTGATCCTGATTATCTGTGGCCGCCAAATCATAAAGGCGTCGCTATCGGCATTGAAGGTGTTACTGATCCGGACGGTGATAGTGTCGTCGTAACCGCAACCGGTGTATGGCAGGACGAAGAGGTAAATGCCATTGGTAATGGTGATGGAAATACATCACCCGACGCATCGCTCTCGCCTTTAGAAGTACGTGCTGAACGAAACGGCAACAAAAATACGCCGGGAGACGGTCGCGTATACCACATCTTCTTTGACGCAGATGATGGTAACGGCGGCACATGCTCCGGAGAAGTTACCGTATGCGTACCGCACGATCAAGGCAATGGCAATTTATGCGTTGATGGAGGTGCGCTCTACGACTCAACCAGCCTTCTATAAACTTCCTAACCTAATCATGTAATCCCAAAAGGATTATGTCATAACCACCCGCCCGCGATGCCACAAGCATTACCGGCGGGTTTTTTATTTATTTCATATCCGATCTTCACTATTTAACCCAGTGCTTTTTTTTAATAGTACCTACCGCTCCTTCCTCAACCGCATCTGCCTTCTTTTTTGCCTCGTCCGCTAATTTTTTAAGTTCCGCATCGCTCATTTCTCCAAGCTCCTTTACGCGCTTTTCTAAATAGTCCTTAGTGTTAAGTGCCGGATCATCCAGAACATCTTCCAAAAGAATTTTCAGGAGAAATCCGATACGCGGACCCGGTTCAATGTCGGTAATACGTATAACATCATCTCCCCGAATTTTAAGCATACCTACGGAAACAGGATCACGCGATAATTTTTCCACTAAAAAGCGAAAATGGCGTATTTTGTACGGCTCCGCTTTCGGTACACCGGAACCGATACGGTCACATATACGCACACGAATAAGGTCTTCCATATCTTCCACACCCACTTTCATAATAAGGCGGCGCACTGACGATTCCGTTACCTCGTCTACATTGTAATAAAACAGATGGTACCGAACGAGTTTTGTTACCTTTTCCACATATTGTTTCGGATACATAAGACGGTTCAGAATTACTTTCGTCATACGAGCCCCCACAACATCATGGCCATAGAATGTTGAATATGTTCCTTCACCATGTTTCGTGCGGGGCTTTGCAACATCGTGCAAGAGAGCCGCCATACGAACGTCAAACGGCCATCCTTCTTCTGCCGCATGCGTAAGGGCGCGTAAATTATGCTCCCATACGGTATAAATATGGTGTAGATTTTGTCCCACTCCATATCCTTCGAGAAGTTCGGGCATCACATAGGTAAGTATGTTTAACTCCCGCATAATCTCAAACCCACGTGCAGGCGCATCCGCCATCATAAGTTTTGTAAGCTCGCTTTGTATACGTTCCCGGGAAACATGCTGTAAAAGATCCGCATTCACCGTAATGGCACGGGCGGAATCAAGATCAATATCGAAATCCAACTGAACGGCAAGGCGTACGGCGCGCATAAGACGAAGCGCATCTTCGGAAAATCGCTCCTGCGGACGCCCCACCGCACGCACCAGCCTATCTTCCAGATCTTTTATACCATCAAACATATCTATTACTTCGCTATCCGTTTGATTCTGATCATCCGCCGTAAGCCGCACCGCCATGGCATTTATGGTAAAATCCCGACGTTTCAAATCCTCCCTTAATGTATTAGAAAACGTAACGGCGTCGGGATGGCGTCTGTCGGAATATGTCGTCTCGGCACGGTATGGCGTAATTTCAATATGCTTAAGGGAATCCTTTTTACTCTCCGTAACTACGGTTACGGTGCCAAAATTATTTTCGTAGAAACTGTCTTTCGGAAACAAATGCTGAATATCTTCCGGACGCGCATTTGTTGTAATATCCCAGTCCGACGGTGTACGCCCCAACAACAAGTCACGCACACATCCGCCCACAATATATGCATCAAAACCCGCGCCAACAAGTATGACGCCCGTGTTTACAACTTCAATAGGGAGGGGAGGGAATTTCATAATAAAGTATGTGCGCCCGCCAGGATTTGAACCTGGAACCTCTTGGTTCGAAGCCAAGCACTCTATCCAATTGAGCTACGAGCGCGTTTTATTGTATAATTTTATCGTCTATCTCTTCATAAGCCATGCAAGTATATCGTATCGCATAAACAAAATAAAGCCCAGAGGAGATTTCTCTCATCCGGGCAAGTTAACTCTACTAGGAACACGACACATCAATAATCGCCGGGCGGGCGATCATATCAAAATCGTTTCCACCGAGCGAAAAACCTTTCGGGTCTTTCGCAATTGATGACGGCATGGGACCCGTTGTCATACGTATCCATGCATCCAAGGACGCATGGTATAACCACGGAATTCCCGAAACGACTTTCAGATTTGTCGTTCCAGAGCATATCTCGTTCTCTCTGAAATATGCCTCTTTGTGTTTTATAATAACTCTAACAACGCCACACCCCTCTTTAAATTTTTTCTCAACCTCACCAACCACACGCCCGGCGTCAACTTTAGAAACAACGCAAGATGCCGCCGGTATGGTCGATGCTGATACGGGAGTAGTCGGGGAAACGGGCGCCATAACAATTGGAGCAGGAACAACACCGGCTCTCTTTATATTGTGCGGGTTGTTAGGATACGCTTCCCCCGCTTTGTAGAAAAAGCCGTCATGGCTATCTACAGCTCTTTCCAACAAATGCGGGGGACTTATTGATCGTGTGTTTCCTCCGCCTTTTGAGAAGGCATAAAAGAATAAAACTAACACTAGGAGGCCTACAATCGACAGTACGGCGTCGCTTTTTACTATGTGTTTCAGTAAAGTGGCGACGACAACCCAAAGAATAAGAAAGGCCAGCAGAAGCCCCCAAAAAAATGAAATGCCTATGGAATCAGCAGTAATGTGCCCCATGGCCGCTAATATTTCTACGGGCTTTTTACCAGAGAGTTTCTGCCGCCATGAAATGCCGTCAATAATCCCTATTTTCTCCTCGCCGGCGCTTTTCTCGCATGCCGCCAAACGAGTTTTTCTATCCGAAAGAAGTTTTTCCCGTTCGGCGTTTTTCTTTACCCACTCGTCCGTTTCCACATCCAGCGTAACAAGTTCGTTTGTTACATCGGCAATTTTCTTTGCATAAGAATCACCGATGTAAGCACACGCCTTATTAGTGTACTCTCGAACTTTGTCTGTTGTCATTTCAACAGCGGTAGCCGGTTTTCCGCAACTCAGAACCGCATTTTCCATTTCAGACATACGGATACGAGCCGCTTCATCACGCTCTCTTAGAGAAAGACTTCCTCCTCGGAAACGAATATCTTCAATATCCTTTTCCCATACTCTCCGAACCATACCGCAGAATAATTCCGTCTCCACAGTGAGAAGATCATCAACGGAAGAACATTCCGCCCGCGCCATTTGAGCATGAGCCTGATACTTAAGAAGGTTCAGTTTTTCCGTTTTTTCCGGAACGGAACCTGTTCCCGCCACAACTTCTTCCATCTCTTCTTCCCACGAATCACGAATAAGGTAGCAAAGATCCGCTTTCGGCATTTCTCCCAATGGAGGCCGAATTTCTTCAGCTATTTTTTTCTCCGTGATCTGACGCCTTTCTATTGTTGCCCCGTGAAGCCATGGGATATTGTTACTTGCCCATAGCCCGATGTTTAAGGAACCGATGTTCCATACAAGCAAAATCCTTGCAAGAACAACAGCCAAGACGAAAAGAAACGCCCATTTCCGTATTCGGCCGTGATAACTAAGAAAATACCTGAATCGGAATATCAAGTATAAAGCCAACCCAGCTAAAAGCACGGTTCCGAAAAAGATTGTTCCCCAGTCGGGTATAAGACCAACCCAACTAAATAAGAAAACAGCAAAGATAACCAACAACAGCTCTCCAAATATTCTTCTCGTACTCATGGTGCGTCCCCTTTTTTTCGTTTAGCGTCTTCTTCGGAAAAACCAGAGACTCCGGAAAATATCGGCAAGGGGCGCAATGCCACCGGAAAACATTTCCCAAAACTTTGGTCGCCCCTCGCGCTCTGGGGTATCTCCTTCGAGGTCTTCCAATACTCTCTTTTTACCCCATCTAAAAGCGCGGATAATACCTCCGATGCTTGCATACAAATACATGAGAATGGTAGTAGCCCACAAAAGCCATAGAAGTTCCCAAAGAGAATCGATGCGGGAAATTTCCTTGATTTCCGGTAAAACCGGCTCTTCCGGCTTTTGAGGAATCGGCGGCAATCCTTGGAGTTTCCGCGTTCTTTGAATTCTCTTCTGTGCCGTAAGGTGGTCTCCCCACCGCACATATGCATTATATTCGGAAAGACGCTCTTCATATTCGTTCTTCTTCTGGTCAAACTCTTCCTGCGCCATTCTTTCTTCTTCGGTAGCCCCCAGCAATACTTCCGCTGTACTGAAGTAATTAAAGTATGCGAAAGTACAAAGAATTGAAAGACCAAGAAGTATGTGTGCTATCTTACTGGCGCGTTTTGAGACTTTCACAACCGGTGGTCCGAACACATCAAAGTTTTCTGTTCGTTCCAACGGTGGAGATTCGATGAAGAATTTTGTTCGGCTCCGTATAAAGAGCCTGCGCTTCACATATCCCTCCAATGGAATAACGATGTCAATAATCCTTTTCTCGAACCCTTTCTCATATACGCTTAAGACGCAGGTTCCGGCACATGGATTTTTATCCTTATCCCACATGCGCACGGTGTATGAAACTTCTCCCGCCTCTGTTTCTTCGGGTGATTGTTCAAGAATTTTCATATCAAAGTCTGCTGCAACAATTGGTTTTAAAACCGTTATCGTGTCGCTTTGCCGCACGCTTGACTTCTCCCGAATATATGCGGCAACAACATGCTGTCCCGGAATAAGGTCGGTTATGTTATATACCGCCTTGCCGCCTGCACCAGAAGACATGTCCGCAACAACCCTTCCATTGAGATCAAACGAAATTGTTTCGTTTACCTCTTTTTTGTCATCGCGAGAAACAATAGCCGTAAGTATAACACTGCCCTTGCCATCCAGATCCGTCACCGGATCCGTATGCTCAAGGTGTATCTTAAACACCGGCTCTTTCGGTTTCGAGATGGAAATTTTTTTATCTTTCCTTATCGTTGTTCCCACAACCTGCGCGCTTACCGTATGACTGCCTGGCTCAATGCCGCGCATAACGAGAGATGCATTTCCGTCTTCCTCGGAAGACAGCGTTTCATACACCACCTCATCAAGGAAAAAACGTATTTCAACACCTTCAATGGGGGTATTATTTTTTTGTGACAGCGTAACTGCCACGGTAACATACCCCACACCATCTTCTTCTTTTGGCTCAGAAACACGCAAAACAAGTTTTGTGCCAGACAGATTAAGGTGGTTCTTGTCTTCTTTTTTTTCTTCTCCTTGAGGGTGACTTATGGTTATAGTCACTTTTTTTTGGCAGTCCCAGCAATAGGGGCCGCTCCAGTTAACAACATTACTCACACCGCAAAGCGGGCACGTTACGTTCTCCATAAATCACCTCTCTTTTTTCAAATTATTGATTGCAATATAACACTTTTTTATTAAAAAGTCAATAGTTTAAACACTTCATTCTACGTTTTTTATTATTTCTTTTTTCTTTTATATAAAAACACTCCAAATGGTGTAAATGAAGCGTTATTGACAAATAAGAAATTTACTGTATTTTTAATAACAAGACAAAGGAGAGCATACATGGAACGCCTTATATTGTTTTTTGTTATTTGGGCTGTTTTATCCGGATGGGAAGATAATAAAATAGCGTTTCGAAAAAGCGCTCTAATATTGGTTTATATTCATATCGGTATTCTTTTTTTTATTCCTCTGGGCGTCATTGGCCTCACGGCAAAAGCCGGTGGATTGGCCATTATACTGGGTTTTGCCGTAGGTGTGTTTATTTTTCTTTGTATTTTTATAGAAATGCTGGGGTGCCTTGCCTGGTATTACGGCGTGCGAGAAGATGGTCGTAGGGGTGAAGCTTCCTGGCGCATTCCTCTTCTTATTGTAGGCGGACTGCTCTGGATTATAGGCCTTCCAAACACGCTTTTCTTCTGACAATACTCCTTTTTATAAGGAGTTTTTTATTGCGCGTCACTCTTCTTTCCGGCGGCGGCCGTGAAACGCCTTATGCACTTCCCGAAGCTGTTTATCCGTAAGGTGTGTATATACCTGTGTGGTTGTTATATTCGTATGCCCCAACATAACCTGTACCGAGCGCAAATCGGCGCCGTTTATAAGAAGATCGGTGGCAAACATGTGCCTTAACGTGTGAGGGGTTACTTTTTTTGGAATACCCGCCTTAAGGGCATAGTACTGTAATATACGCTGAACAGAACGAGGCGTTAGACGTGTTGGTTCTGTAAGCGCATTTCCCTTATGCGCACTTACAAAAAGGGCCGGAGTAATATCTCCGCGCTTATCAGTATATGATTTTATGGCTTTTTTTGCGCCATCAGACAGAAAAACAACGCGTATTTTTCCTCCCTTTCCCCGAATGGAAAACTCATCTCGATCAAGCGGTATCGATTCTTTATCCAAAGAACAAAGCTCGGATACGCGAAGACCCGTTGAAAACAAAAGCTCTAGAAGCGCCTTATCCCGCAACACTGAAAGGGAAGACCCCTTTGGCGCATCAAGCAAACGCTCTAAATCCCGCTCATCTATTAAGTCAATTTCGCGCCCGTCTGTTTTTGCCAGCTCTATTTTTTCCGGAATAAGCGATGGCTCGTCCCGGCGCACAAGATATTTCAGAAATCCCCGAAGGGCGATAAGGTGGTAATTCTGGGTTTTTCTGTCTAATGCGGCTCTGTTAAGCCATAATCGGTATTGTCGCACAACTTCATCCGTAATAGCTTCCGGCTTTGTAACTCCTGAAAACCGAATAAACCGGGTAAGATACCGCCTATAATTATCAATGGTTTTCCTGCTCCGTCCCTTTTCAATCTCAAGATAGGCAAGATAATCGTCAATAAGCTTCATGCTTTTCATTGTACCAAATTGCCCCCTATTATGCTTACATATGGCAAAAGTTGCCGGTTACTTTATAAAGGGGGCTTGCAAAAAACCGCACACTATGGTAGTATGCGTGTACATGATTCCCGCAAAAGAAAAATCAAAAGTTATAGCAAAATTCCGTATCCATGAGAAGGATACGGGTTCTTCTGACGTACAGATAGCCGTTGTAACGGAAGAAATTACCCGCCTCGCGGATCATTTGAAAAAAAATCCCAAAGATAATCATTCCCGCCGCGGACTTCTTAAAATGGTAGCTAAGCGGAAAAATCTTCTTGCTTATCTTGCTCGTGAAGATGACGGACGTTATCAAGGTGTAATCAAAAAACTCGGCTTAAAGAAATAATGCCACATCTTATACTAGGTGGTGTTATTTTTATAAAACATACCATAAAACGTAAAGACACATAGGTTTAGCCATGACTTAAGGAACAGATAGACCGTCATGGATAACAGGAAGACATGCTAAATATGTGTGCCGTAAAGAAGAATTATGACAAGACCTCTCTATCCTGCTGAACGTGTTGCGGTGTTTATCGATGTACAAAACATGTACCATTCCGCGCGCAGTTTACATAATGCGCGCGTAAATTTTAAAGAAATACTGAAAGAAGCCGTGGCCAACCGCCACCTTATCCGTGCGTTTGCTTATGTAATACGTACAAAAACGGGGGAAGAACAGCCGTTTTTTGAGGCACTGCAAAAGCAAGGTATCGAAATTCGCGTACGTGACCTCTTGGAGTTTTACGGGGGTGCTAAAAAGGCGGATTGGGATGTCGGTATTGTCATCGATGCTATTCGTACATCCGAAATTGTGGATGCTATTGTTCTGGTAAGCGGGGATGGAGACTTTGTTGATCTGATCGATCATTTGCGTAGCCGCGGACGGCATATTGAAGTTATGGCATTCGGCAAATCAACCTCAAGTCGCTTAAAAGAGGCGGCCGATACATTTATAGATATTTCCGAAGAACCGAAAAAATACCTTATCAACATTAAAAAAGGTTCCAGTAAACCATAATAATAATTAATATATTAATAACGCAGTTGAAAGGAAAGGTCTGTAGATAGATAGATGCTTACTCATAGCAAGGCGTCTAAAATCTGGAGATCTGTACCGGAATACTGCGTATTCCATCAATGGAAACTAAACAATTCTCTATAGAAGTTGCCGGAAAACCGCTTGTGGCGGAATTTTCTCCTTTAGCCGAACAGGCAAACGGATCTGTACTAGTACGCTACGGGGAAACCGTCGTATTTGCTACTGCCGTTATGGACAAAAAAGAACGCGAAGGAGCAAAATTTTTTCCGTTAATGGTAGATTACGAAGAAAAATTTTATGCCGCGGGGCGTATTTTAGGCTCACGTTTCATGCGACGGGAAGGGCGCCCTTCCGAAGAAGCTATTTTAATGTCGCGCGTTATCGACCGCTCAATTCGTCCGCTATTTGACCACCGCATGCGAAACGACCTTCAGGTAACAGTAACGGCTCTTGCGGTAGATGAACAAAATGACCCCGATGTACCCGCACTCTTTGCGGCTTCTTTGGCGCTTGCCGTTTCAAATATTCCCTGGAATGGTCCGGTAGCCGCCGTACGCGTCTGTAAAACGGCTGAAGGGATGCATAGCATAAATCCCACATACGAAGAGCGGGAAGATAATACTCTTGATACGTTTTTTACCGGTGTTCCCGGGCACATAAACATGATTGAAGCTAGCGCCAAGGAAGCATCCGAAGAAGAATTCATTACGGCATTTGAAGAAGGGTCCGCCGTAATAAAACAACTTATTGCATTTCAAAATGATATCGTAAAAGAGATGGGCGTTCCCAAACGAACTATTAAGCTTCCGGAGCCTACCGATGAACTCATAAAAGCGCTCGCCGCATATGAAGAACGCGTGGAAGATGCCATATATGAAACCGATAAAGTTCTTCGTGCCGAACGCATGAACGATATGATGAACGAATGGATGAGCCACGTTGCTGAATCTTATCCCGATGCATCAGCCCAGCTCGCGGAACATATGTTTGAAGAGCTTATGAATAATATCGTACACCGCAACATACTGGACAAGCCGGATGGTGAAGAAAAACGCGCCGACGGACGTGCTCTTAATGAAATTCGCCCCCTCTTTACCAAAACACATATTACCGAAAGGAATCATGGGTCTGCTATATTCTATCGCGGACAAACACACATCCTTTCCGTGGCTACTCTTGGCGCTCCGGGAGATTCGCTCCTTATTGAGGGTATGGAGGTACGCGAAAAGCGGCATTTTATGCATCATTATAATTTCCCGCCATTTTCGGTAGGAGAAGTAAAACCCATGCGTGGTCCGGGGAGACGCGAAATTGGGCATGGAGCCCTTGCCGAAAAAGCACTTCGTGGCGTCATTCCGCCAAAAGAAGATTTTCCCTACACCATTCGTGTTGTTTCGGAAACATTCTCTTCAAATGGATCATCCTCGATGGGTTCCGTATGTGCATCTTCCATGGCACTTATGGATGCGGGTGTACCTATTAAAGCCGCTGTCGCCGGTTCCTCTATGGGACTCATGGTGCGTCACGACAAAGCAAGCGGAAAAGTAATCTATAAGGTTCTCACCGATATCCAGGGCGTTGAAGATCATTTAGGCGACATGGATTTCAAGGTTGCCGGCACGCGTACCGGTATCACCGCCATTCAGCTTGATATTAAAGTGGAGGGCGTTACGCTCGACATGATCCGCGATGCATTCGCGGAAGCCCGCAACGGCCGGCTTAAAATTCTCGATGCCATGGATGCCACTATAAGCGAAACTCGGAAGGAAATTTCTCCCTATGCACCGAAAATAATTACCATGACGATAAAGCCCGATAAAATTCGTGAGGTTATAGGACCGGGTGGAAAAGTCATTAACGAAATTATCGATCAAACCGGATGTCAGATAGACATAGAACAGGATGGCTCTATCTTCATCACCGGAACAAACACGGAAACGGCAATGGAGGCGCAAAAACTTATCGAAGAAATTGTGCAAGATTATGAAGTGGGGCAGAAATTCACCGGACGCGTAACACGTCTCTTCAACTTTGGAGCCATGGTTGAAATCGCGCCGCGCACGGAAGGAATGGTACATATCTCTGAATTGGCGCCATTCCGTGTCGAGCAGGTAACCGATATGGTAGATGTAGGGGATGAAGTGCCGGTAGAAATTATCGCTATTGATGACATGGGACGTATTAATCTCTCTATAAAGCGCGTCGCCACTCTTGAGGCAAAAAATCCCTCCGCAGGCAAATCATCCTCTCGTCCGCCTTCTGAAAACACTCCTTATAAGGGAAAACATGCTCCACGCGACAGACATGATCGTTCATAGATAGTGTAATAACTAGTAAAAACAACTGGTGGTACAAACATACCGCCTGTTTTTTGTATGACACCCGCCGAACGTACTTATAAACAACGTATACCGCATCTGCCACTTATCACTTTCTGCCTCCTACGGTATACTAAACACCATGGATGAAGAAAAACAACCAATAAATGAATCGCCGTCCGATAAATCAACAAGTCCGTTTGGAAGACAATCGGAAAAAAAACTTCCTCCCCAAGAAGATTCAAAAGAAGAAAAAGAAACGTCTACACCGGAAGAACTTCTGCCGCACATTCGCACAATGAAATATGACGTACAACACTATGTAAAGGAAAAAAATCTTTCTTTTTCGGACCTTGTCGCTAAACAACAACAAAAACAATCCTCCGAACCCTTCGTTCGGGAAGACCCTATTTCCGAAAAAGGATGGTTTCGGGGCGTATTAGGTCTTATCCTTCTTATTGTTCTTGGCATCGGCGGATACGGCGGATTTGTACTCTTCACCACGCGAAACACCCTTCCGGCTGAAGAAGCCCCTCCGGCAAAAGCATTTATTGTGGTGGAAGACCGTGAAGTTATAACCGTCCGCGACGGAGACCGTGCCGGCCTTCTGCAAAAGATCGAAGCTTCTCGCCGTGACCGCCTGCCGTCACGTTCCATAAAACACGTTGTTATACGACTTGAATCATTCGGTGGCGGATCTCGTTTTGCCACCATTGAGGACTTCTTTTCCATTCTAAAATTTCAAGTTCCTTCCGGATTTATGAATAATTTAGAAGATAAGTTTGATCTTCTTGTATATTACCGTCCCGATGGTGCTAACACTGCCCTTATTCTTGACGCGAAAGATGACGAACGCGCTCTTTCGCACATGCTTTCCTGGGAATCAAGCATCATGTTTGATTTCCGAAATCTCTATTTCGATGATGCCGTAACACAACCGTCTCAACTTTTTGAAGATACGGTTATTCGAAACATAGACGTTCGCACCCTCGCCCTCGGAGGCGGGCTCACGTTTTCCTACGGTATTTTTGCCGAAGATCTTCTTCTTCTTTCAACATCGGAAGAATTCCTTGAAATCCTTATAAACCGCCTCTTCGTCTCTCCTCCACGATAGACTTCCTCTCCCAAAAACCCTATAATAGACTCGTTACCAGAATATACTATTTGTAATCCATGACCTTAGATATCAACAATTTCAAAGCGAAACTCGAAGAAGAGCGGACACAATTGGAAATCCAGCTTTCGAAAGTCGGGCGGCGGAATCCGGAAAATCCTGAAGATTGGGAGCCAAAATTTGACGACATCAACGAACAAGAGTCCAGCGCTGATGAAATGGCGGACAAGTTTGAAGAAATGGAACAAACACTTGCCCTTCAAAATAATTATGAAAGCCGTCTTAATACGGTAAAGACCGCGCTCGCTAAAATTGAGGCGGGAACTTACGGACAATGTCCGAAATGCAATAAAGCAATCCCTCTCGAGCGCCTTGAAGCCGATCCGGCGGCGGGATGTATGTGCGAAGAAGCTTAGTTTTAAGCAATAGAAAACTTCTCCCACACAAGACAAAGCCCATCCTTGAAGGTCGTCTTGCTTACTAAAACAGACATGCTATAAAGAACATACGGGGAATACACACTGCCCTGTATTTTTTTGTCTTAATCTTTCCTAATAAGAGAACAACCTAAAAACTAACCTCTGAAAATGTCCGTAAAAATTCATTCAGCGGAAATTGTCGGTATTGATGGCGCTATTATAGACGTGGAGATCGACCTATCACCCGGTTTACATACGTTTTCAATCGTGGGACTCGCCGATAAAGCGGTGGACGAATCCCGGCATCGTATAGCGGCCGCTATAAAGAATTTCGGTGCCCGTCCACCGCATAAAAAAAATAATCGTGTTACCGTTTCCCTGGCACCTGCCGATTTGAAAAAAGAAGGTCCGGCATTTGATCTTCCTATAGCTCTTGCTTATCTTTTAGTATCTGAACAGGCAATTTTTACACCGGAGGGAAAGCTGTTTTTAGGAGAGCTTGCACTTGACGGCACACTTCGTCCTGTTAAAGGCACTCTTTCTCTTGCCATAGCCGCACAAAAATATGGCTATAAAGAATTATATGTCCCGTATGGAAACGGTATGGAAGCGGCGCTCGTTAACGGCATAACTGTTTATGAGGCGCGTCATCTGAAAGATATTGTATACCACCTTGAAGGATCCTCTCCTCTTTCTCCCGTTCCTATTACGAGCACAGAAAAAAAATCAACGGAACACCATGCGGACTTTTCCTACATAAAAGGACAGGAAGCCGCTAAACGCGGACTTGAAATTGCGGCGGCCGGCGGACACAATATAGCATTATCCGGACCTCCCGGCTCTGGTAAAACACTTCTTTCCCGCGCACTTCCGTCCATACTTCCACCACCCGAACGTGAAGAAATTATGGAGATTACTCAAATTCATAGCATTGCGGGCATATATCCGCCGCATGAGGGTATTATTACGGAGCGCCCGTTCAGAAGCCCGCATCACACAGCGTCCCACGTTGCTCTTGTGGGAGGGGGAACGACACCGCGCCCGGGAGAAATTACACTGGCACATCGGGGAATATTATTTTTGGATGAATTTCCGGAATTTGAAAAACGCGTACTGGAAGCGTTGCGTCAACCACTAGAAGACGGTGTTATCTCTATTTCCCGCGCCCGGGGATCCATCACATTTCCTGCACGCATTATGTTGGTTGCCGCTATGAATCCGTGCCCGTGCGGAAATACGGGAAGCGCTAAAAAGGAATGTATATGTCCACCGCATGCAATAGACCGATATGCACGAAGAATATCCGGCCCTATTATGGATCGCATTGATATGTGGCTTACCGTAGATGCCGTTGAACATGACAAATTATCCCTTAGTAAAAATGGAGAACCGTCGAGCACTATCCGAGATAGAGTAGAAAAAGCACGCATTATTCAAAAAGACCGCCTGAAAAAAACTCCCTACATTACCAATAGCGATATTGGTGCAAAACACATACAAACGTTATGTGTACTCTCTTCAAAGGCGGATGCAACATTACAAAATGCGGCGAGCGCACTGGAACTTTCGGCACGAAGTTATCACCGCGTTATAAAAATAGCCCGCACTATCGCAGACCTTGCCGGAGAAAATATCATCTCTGAAAATCACATTCTGGAAGCCATTCAATACCGTCCCCGAAAACAAGAATAAAGAATGGAGAAGTAAGCGCGCCATACCCGTCTCCCTTAAGAAACTCAATCCATTATTTGTCTAAAAACTACTACAGATGCCCGCTAGAAAGGATTTTTAGCGCCCCGAACTTCAAAATGCACATGACATCCCGTGGACCGTCCGGTTGATCCGATCGTACCAATCGTTTGCCCCTGCACGACGTACTGTCCAATGGAAACCCAGTTTGCGGTATTGTGCGCATAAAGCGTCTGGGTGCCGTTTGCATGTGATATTACGATATAATTTCCGTACCCGCCATTCCATCCGGATGCCCGAGAGACAATTACCGTTCCGGAGGCGGATGCATAAATAGGGGAACCACACGAAAGTGCTAAATCCACACCATTAAACCCATGTAAATCTTGTGTTTTCTTTCCACCACCTACAGGACGGATATAATAGCCGGAAGCATCTTTTAAATTGCCTATATTAATCCGAAGCTGACTTGTACCTGCCGCTATCACGCGCTCTTTTGTTACCTCTCCATCGGGAATAATAACCTCATCCCCAACAGCAAGCACCGCATCCGCCGAAAGATCATTATAGGCAAGAATTTCATCCAGATCTCCGCTATATTTTTTCGCAATGGACTGAAGAGTATCGCCCTTTGCAACAGCATGACGAATTCCCGTTACCGGCAAAATAACCAAAACATCTCCCGGTTTGATAAGATCCCCGCGCGTTATATTATTCGCCCAGATAATGGTATTGGTTGTTACCCCAAACATGCGCGCAATGATGGAAATATTATCGCCCTCGCGTACGGTATAAAGCGTAATACTATCGGTCCTTATTTCTTCCACATCGGCAATGCTTCCCAAAGGACCCACCACCGGAAGAAGGGTACTCGCATCTATAATGGGAAGCGATGCTCCTCCGGTAGCCGCCGCTTTTATATCCGGATTATGTGGTGCCTCCAAAAGAGGCATGGTTTGAAGAGATGTAGTTCCGTCATAATCCGCATCCGCTTCTTGCAACACATTATTAAGCCCTAAAAGACCGCCTATAAATGAAAAAAGCCCGGCGTGTGCCTGCTCTATAGAAAACAAGGATATGGTAAGCGCAACTACGACAAACAGGATTGCCTTTTTAAATCGGTACAAAGAAAGACGTTTTGATTTTTTCTGCGTACTAATGGAATTGCATATAATGATAATCTTCTAAATATGCGGAAAAGCGACAATAACACGGAGAAATTTCAGAGTACGGAGCGTTCTATATACGTCCTACCATGATACCAATCTTACCATACCGTGCAATATTGACAATAAAATAGTATTATTGTATATTATATTTAGTTAAATTTACCTGTGTAATCTTGCGCCAAAGAGGAGGCAAGTATGACCGATGTTTCGTATCTTTACGGGAACTTTGTCGAGGGTATTACAAAAAAAAGAGCCCCGGTGAAGGGAATTGTGGTAGGGTTTCAAGAAGGAGAAATTAAGGATTCTGTCCCGGAAATTTATCTTTTGATCGAGCGAGAAAATGGATTTCTGGAATCTATCTTATTTGAAGGAACAAAAGTCATAATATAAGCCTGCTTACGGGGCTTTTTTCTTTGTATATTATATTGCCTGCTTTCTTATTATCCTCTAGCCGTCCTCTCATGTTATCCTTTCTGTATCGCTACACTATAATCCTATGTCGCAAACAAACATCTTAAACGATCTGAATCCCGCCCAACAAAAAGCCGTTCTTACCAAAGACGGCGCTCTTTTGGTTATTGCCGGCGCCGGATCCGGGAAAACAAAGGTGCTCGTACACCGCATTGCACGCCTTATAGAAACAGGCGTTCGTCCTGAAAACATCCTTGCCGTTACCTTTACCAACAAAGCCGCCCGCGAAATGAAGGAACGTGCCATTCAACTATTAACAGGAAACGCACGCTCCGGCGAAACACCCACACCCAAAACCACGCCATGGATAGGCACTTTTCACGCATTGGGCGTTTATATTCTCCGGCGACACGGCAGTCATCTGGGCATCCCCGGCAACTTTACCATTCTTGATGAAGATGAGGCGCGGGCCCTCGTGAAACGGCTTTTAAAAGAACGTTCCGCTGACCCAAAACAATTTCCGCCCGCCCGCATACGCCAAATGATTTCTCACATGAAAAATAATCCCGCGACAAAACATGACGAAGAAGAGGAACACACCTATCCCGAAATAATACGAGATGTATTTCGGGCGTATGAAGAAGAACTTGAACGCGCACATACGCTCGATTTTGATGATCTGCTCGTGCGCACTCTTCGCTTGCTATCCGAATATCCCGACGTTCTTGCGGCATATCACCGTACATGGCCGTACATTATGGTGGACGAATACCAAGACACAAACCATATACAATACACCATAACGAAACTTCTAAGCAAAGGGTCCGGTAATATTATGGTAGTGGGAGATATAGATCAGGCAATTTATTCGTGGCGGGGGGCTAATTTTCGCAATATTTTGGCATTTGAAAAAGATTGGCCCAAAACAACAGTCATAACGCTTGAACAAAATTACCGCTCAACATCAATAATTCTTGAGGCGGCAAATACGCTTATCAAAAACAATAACGAACGGCGGGAAAAAAACCTCTGGACGGCAAATGAGGGAGGGGATCGTATTCGCATTACCGTAACGGACGACGAGCGACAAGAAGCGCGATATGTTTTGCGAACCATTCATGCTCTTACCCAAAAACATACGCGCCTTAACGATATAGCTATTTTGTACCGCACCAACGCACAATCCCGTGCCATTGAGGAAGAACTAATAAAACACGCTGTTCCATACCGCCTCGTAGGAGGCACGCGATTCTACGAAAGAAAAGAAATACGGGACATGCTTGCTTATATGCGTATTGCGCAAAACCCGGAAGACGTCATAAGCATGGATCGCATTCGCAACGTTCCCGCGCGGGGCATCGGAAAGGTTCTCGCGGAAAAATACAAGAATAACATTCCTCTCACACCAAAGGAACAGAAAAAGATTTCCATTTTTGAAAACATACGGCGCATACTGGAAGAAGCGCGTGCCAAGAAACCCGTAAGCGAATTTTTACAGACAATCATCCGGCATACGGCGTATGAATCTTTTTTGCGGGATGGAACAGCAGAGGGAGAAGACCGCTGGGCAAATATTCTTGAGCTTTTTACGGTGACAAAAGAATATGATTCCGTGCCAGCTCCGCGCGGAACGGAGCAATTTTTAGAGGAAGCATCCCTTCTTGCCGATGCCGACACGGTGGATGAAACAACGGGTGCTGTGCATCTTATGACCGTACACGCCGCAAAAGGGCTGGAATTTAATACCGTATTTGTTGTAGGACTTGAAGAGGGTGTGTTTCCCCACAGCTTAAGCGCATTTTCAGGGGATGAACTCGAAGAAGAACGCCGCCTGTGTTATGTGGCTCTCACACGGGCAAAATCACAGCTATTCCTCACTATGGCACGTACCCGCATGCTTTACGGAGAAAAAACATGGAATGAACCGTCGCGATTTCTTGCGGAAATTCCGGAACATCTCATAACAGAAACACCATCCAAACCGGCTATTCAAGAAGAAGATATCATAGGCTACGACATAGGATAACAACATGCATCCCAAAAAATCCCTCGGGCAAAATTTTTTAACCTCAAAAGAAACGGCAGGGCGCATAGTACGCGCGGCTACTCTTTCGCCGGGAGACGTTGTGTTGGAGGTGGGGCCCGGAAAAGGAATATTAACAGAACTTCTTCTGGAAACAGGAGCTGTAGTATTTGCCATAGAAAAAGATCCGCGCATGGTTCTCTTTCTGAAAGAAAAATTTGCGGATAAAAAAAACTTCACCATTACGGAAGGGGATATTTTAGACAGCACCGTCCATGACGTACTGCCCGATACTTATTCTATTGTCGCTAATTTGCCGTATTATATTACATCACATTTCCTGCGCCTTTTTTTGGAAGAATTAAGAAAAAAACCCGTGTCCATGACGCTCATGGTACAGCGCGAGGTGGCTGATCGTATTATAGCGCGCCCGCCGCACATGAGTTTATTGTCGCTTTCCGTGCAAGCTTTTGGTACACCAAAAAAAATACTCAACGTATCCCGCAAACAATTCTCACCGCCACCCGATGTAAATTCTGCGGTAATTACCATACAACAAATTTCTGATGCGTTCTTTATAAAAAATAATACAACGCCCCAAGAATTTTTCCCCGCAATCAAAAAAGCATTCTCCCAGAAAAGAAAAATGCTTCGTTCATCAATAGGCATTGCGGGGAAATGTTCCACAAAACGCCCACAAGAATTGTCGTTGCAAAACTGGCTGGATATAGTACCTCTAATAAAAAATGCTTTGTGAACTCACAAAGTATTTTTACTTACGAGACCGGAATATATCCGTCCGGTCCTCGTTTGTAAATTTTTTCCCCCGGTGTGGCCGGAGAAAGTGAAAGAGGAGAAGATCTCGCTCGGGGAGCCACGTTCGCCTGCAATGGAATCACGAACGACTCATACTTTCTACCATTAAAGACAGAAAACGCGAGTTGTTTATATTCTCCCGACGGGAAGAATATACTGCCGGATACCGTACCTCCCGGTGCAAGCGTAGCGCTTTGTATCTGAGTTTCGTGCAAGCGTGCAAGTTCCTGCTGTGGATTTCCTGTAAGAGCATGTTGCAGTCCCGCTCCAAACATACGCCCGGCATACGGCACCGATGATCCGAGCATCACAGCCCCTATTCCGAGAGAATTTAATCCTAATGAATCAACGGGTTCGCTCCACGATTTTTGCGGAGCCAGAGCGCTTGTCTGATGTCTATACAGGCCGTTAACATCAACGCCTTGTACGGATGAGATTGTGATAGGAATATTCCCTTTGTTCGTGGCGCTAAACTGAAACTCTGTCCAACGCGCACTGCCGGACACCGGCCGAACAAACACACTAAGGGAACCGTTCCTTGTTTCCACGCCTTTACCGGGTACGCCAACCTCTTTTGGCGCAAACACACCCCCGATTGCCCGTCCGGCAAACTCACTTGCTATATTGGTTGCCGTGTACTGCATTAACGCAGGGCCTGCGGCCGTGCACCCCGAAAGGGAAAGCACAACACACCACCCCAACATCCTTGAGAGGTTCACGTTCATAACCTCCTCCTTTCGTAAAGTTATATTGAATTATTAATACCACATATTATTTAAAAAAGCAAGTCTGTTCTCGAATCGCATACCGTATAATACGAATCATATATTACCCGCACCCGCATATACCCGTCTGTGGATCCCATATGGCATTTGGCCAGGCGCCGCACTGTAAATTAAGGCATCCGAGCGGTATGGTGCATCCCATGGAATGCGGTCCACAATCGGGAACGCTTACACACACAAAACCGGTACAATTAAGTCCGCAATTACAACAGCCAATCACGCTGTTAAATCCCGGCACCGTAAAAAATGGGGCATCATCCTTATAGCAATCTCCCCCCAATCCAAATGATGATCCCCCCGTTACCCATGACGCACGTGCTTCTTGTGGAATTAAAACAAAGGCGACAGCATCCAGTATATCCCGTACAAGATCATGCGTATTTTCCGTACTTATAAGAAACTTTTGCCCGCCAAGCATCACAGAAACCGATTTAAACTCCCTTTCATAACTCTGCCGCTCCCGCGTAACATCATCTTTAAGCGTGGTTGTAATATGATATATATACACTTCTTTCTGCTCTTCCGTAATAAAACCGCGTTCGGCGGCATATGCCACGAGTTGCCGTAAAATAACACTGATTTCTTCGTCCGTAGCGGGATTCGGATTAATATCCTTTTCATCAATAAACCCTTCATTCTTCATAAGAAGCTGTACATTATACAAAGAATCCCTGTACGTCGGCGGCCATAACCGGTCAAAAACAAGCTCTTCAATCTCTTCCGGAGAACGTTCTGGTGTTTTGTCGGGGGAAGAATCTGTAGTTGCAGGAATAGAAGAATGTTCCTTTTCCGGTACCTCGTCTTGATTTATGTGCGGTAATAATGTCACCACATTGTTTTTTATCGTTTCAAACACATCATATTGAGTGTTATTATCATCGCTTTCTTTTATTGCGGAAAATAGAGGAACTTTTTCATGCAAACCGCCCGTATATTCTTTCTCCGATAATGATACATATGACGAGGAAGAATAATCTTTACTCTCACGAGACAACTCATTGTCTTCTCCATAGCGCGTGCCTAAAAAAACCAGGGATAGTAAAACAAAAGCAAGTACTGATCCGCCGCCTAAAAAAAATATTGTTTGTTTATCTATGCCGTACATATGTACATCATATACCGTACCATGCAAAATATATAGAGGTTCATAAGTTATCCACACGGAAAAACATAAATTTGTCACGGGAAAAGGTACAATATATTGTATTAGCGGTAATGTCCGTGCGTTTTGCAATACCTTCCTAGTAAAAAATTTTTTATATTCCTTTTTACTCTCACAATACTCTTGAGTGTGGGATGGTATTTAAATTCTCCAAAAACACATCAGACAATACAGACAAACACATCATCCAAGAAAAAGGATTCCTCCACAGGCATCATAGCCAAAAAAGATACGGACGGCGACGGACTTCTTGATTGGGAGGAAACTCTCTGGGGAATGAATCCCGACAATCCCGATACTGACGGGGATGGTATTTCTGACAATGAAGAGGTTCTAGCACAGGAACACACGCTTTCTCTTGAATCCATCGCATCCATATCACCCGCCTCCGATACGCTTTCTGACGACGAACCGCCTTCTCTCGTTGCTCAAATTGCCCAAGATTTCGGAAAAACGTATCTCCAACAAAAATTCACCACCTCATCAATTGATACGGAGCGCATGAGTACGGATCTTGTAACAAAACTGCAAAATACCATTGTCGAAGAATCATCCCGAAATCTTTCCTCACCCTTTAGTGAAAAAGATATTATTGTGATAAAAGAAAACTCCTCATCCGCTCTGCTTACCTATATAAATGGGCTCGGAAATGCCATACAAAGCATGCCTCATATTGAAAAAAACGGCATACTGCTGTTTACTCTCGGACTTTCCAAACAAGAAATTATCAGTGAAGATCTTTTTACTGAAGAGCTTACGGGCTACCTGACACTTATAGAGTCGCTTAAAAAAATTCCCGTACCGAAATCCATGGCAGATACTCATATCGCTCTGATGAATAACTTCTGGCATCAGTATCAAATTATACGCAGTCTTTCGAAAGTGGACAGCGATCCGGTTCGAGCGCTTGCGGCATTCAATCGCTATCCCGAAATTGCCGAAGAATCCCTCTCTCCTCTTGGCGCTATTATAGATAGTATTGTTCAAAACGATCTCTCCTTTACCGAAGAAGACGGCGGTCTGGTGTTTGTCAGTTATAAGGAATTACGCAAATGAAATTTCTTTCCCTACTACGACAGTCTTTCAGATCTCACACTCTTGTTAAGGGAGGTGTTGCTCTTTTTATAGTTGGTAGTATATTCCTTCCATTCGTTCGTACGGCCGATGCCGTAGTTCCCGTACACTGCCCGACCATCTGCCAAACATGGGATGTTGCGCTTTCGGGAAAAATAGGCGCATCACCCGAAAGATGGTTTGCCACGAAAGAACATAGTTCAACCGGCCTTGCAAGCGTTACGGGGATCGTTGACGCAATAACAAACCCTTCACTCGATGCCATTCTTTGGGAAATAGCACGCGTTATCTTACGACAATTCGCTGAAAATATTATTGAATGGATTAAAACCGGCCAAGATCCGTTCTTTTTCGGCGGTACAAACGGGGGGTTATTCGTAACAAACATAGATGAGTTTGTGCTTGATGCGGCGGATAATGCGGCAGGCGTCTTTCTTTCGGAATATTTGGGAGATGCATATGATAATCTATGTTCTCCGTTTCGTCTTGATGTAGCACTTGGCCTGGGACACAGTTACGGGCGTGATTACGGCAGTTTTAAATATCAGGCACGGTGCAGTATAACCGACATTGTTGCCAACCTCGAAGATTTTTATAACGATTTTGAAAACGGCGGCTGGGAAGCATGGTTTGCAACGTCTCGCTATGAAAATAACCCCTTAGGCCTTCTTACTCTTTCCGTGGAAACTTCCATTGGCCGCGAAACGCGCGCCGCAAATGCCAACATTCTTGATTTTTCAGCCGGTCTCGGTTTTCTGGGTCTTCGCGAGTGTCCGCCGGAAAACCAGATTCCCGGCCCCACACAGGATGGAAAACCGCTTTGTAAAAATAACGGCTACATAACAAAATCTCCCGGAAAAGCCGTAGAGGATCAATTAGCCGATGCACTTGGTCAAGATATCCGTCAGCTGGAAATAGCCGATGAAATGAACGAAATTATTGCCGCCATTTTTGATGAACTTCTTTCCTGGGCATTGGGAGGCGCCGGCGGGGGACTCCTTGGTTACGAAAAAGGATCCGTTCCTGATTTTCCGGATCCCGGCGATACGGGAGCGCTTTCCTGTGCCCGCGCAACAGGAAAACCCAGTGGCTGTGAATGTTCATTTAATGAACAGTGCGCAAGTAAAATATGTAATGGAAGTCTGGTATGTGAGGCACCTCCAACACCGCCCGATATTCCCGGAGGAGGAACAACACAGTGCTCGGACGGTTTTGATAATGATGGCGATCGCCTTATAGATTCCGCCGATCCCGATTGTGTTGATGCAAATGACGATTCAGAAGCTTACCCTCTTCCCGAATGTAGTGATGGTCTTGATAATGACGGGGATTTACGAATTGATTTTCCTGTTGATCCCGAATGTCCCAATGCTCTCTTCAACGACGAAACAGGAGGACCACCACCTCATTGTAGTGATGGTCTTGATAATGACGGGGATAGCCTCATCGACTGGCCGGATGACCCGGGATGCAGAGACATATTTGATGATCGTGAAACGGATACTCCAAACCCGACTGAAAACTAAAACAAACAAGATTACATAATGATTTCTTTTTTGCAAAATAAAATACTCCTTTTTAGTGGCATACTCCTACTTACGCTGTTTGCGGTGTTTTCGCCGGCGGTATCGCATAGCGCGGATGCTCAATTTTATTCCGAATGCATAAATAACGTAATACCGGGAAAAATCGAATATGCTTTATGCGGCGAGGGCGCAACACTAAAAGCCGCCGCAGACGCTTGTGCGGCAAAAGGGTGTACAGGGCTTCAATTTCAATGTCTTGGATCCTCGGCGGGATCTTGCCCCACACCTCCTGTTGATCCCACCGCCACACTCACAAAGGCAGCCGGTGGTGCCGTCGTGCAGTACGTTCTTCCGAGTGTTATCAAGGCTCTTATCGGTATAATACAATTTCTTAATTCCGTTCTTGTCTGGGTGGTGGGAATTGTGGCACGTCTATTTGATCAAGCTGTTGCCATAGCGCTTGCCGGCTTTGGACAATTAAAATTTATTGAACTGGGCTGGACTATCGCGCGCGATGTTGCCAACATATTCTTTATTCTTATTCTTCTTGTTATTGCCATTGCCACCATCCTGCGTGTTGAAACATACGGCATAAAACAACTCCTTCCGCGCCTTGTCATTACCGCTCTTCTTATCAACTTTAGTTTGGTAATATCATTTGCCGTGGTAGATGCGTCCAATCTGTTAGCGCTTCAATTTATAGAGCCCATTTATCCGGTATCTAATAAAATTGCTGATGTTATGAATATCAGCCAAATAACAGCGCTTAACGCGGGCACTTCACCAAGAACAGAAATTGAGTTTACCGATGCGGTTACTAACGGTTTTTACGATGTTCTTAATAAGTACAATAACTCCCCTGTAGCAAATCCAAGCGCTGCGACCGCAATGGCTCTCGGCCAAGCTCCCAACCAGTTTGACCCTCTTATAGTAGATGGCTTGTTTCAGGTTATCATTCTTATTCTACTGCTCATTCTTATATTTGTGTTTATAGCGCTTGGCGCCCTTCTTATCATTCGCACCATTGCTCTCATGGTTATATTTGTTTTCGCCCCTATCGGATTTATCGCCGGCATACTCCCGCAAACAAAAGGATATAGCACGGACTGGTGGCGGGCACTGTTTAACTGGTCATTCTTCTTTCCGGCATCCGCCTTCATGATGTACCTTGCCATACAATACGGAAAAGAAATAAGCGCCATCGTACGAGATTCTCAAACGCTTAATACCGCCGCTCTATTCAGTTATGTGAGTATCGCCGCCATCCTGCTTGGCTCCATCTTGGTGGCAAAGAAAATGGGTATCTATGGAGCTGATGCCGCCATCAATATTGGCAGAAAGATACAAAAAAGTGCGCAAGGATATGCCGGTAGGGGAACTAAAAACTTAGGATTGCGAGCTACCGGGGGAGTAGCGCAAAGCGTCACGAAAGGCGTCTCAAGCATTCCAGTAATAGGCGGCGTACTAGCTAAAACTCCTGCCGCTATTGTGCGCGCAGACGAAAAGAGAAAAAGTGAAAAAGAAAAACAATACCGTGAAATTGCGAAAGGTTCCAAAACCGCCGTTCGAGCGGCACTCCAGGGAACAGCTCTTCCGGGCAATAAAGAACTTATCCGGCGCCTTGCCGTTGAAGAAGGAAAAGCGGATGCATTAGACACCGCAGACCTTAGGCGCGATCACGCAAAATACATCACCACAGGAAATACGAAAGCTATTAAGAATATTGAAAAAGTACTTCCTGAACTTGCCGCTACCCGCGGAGCAACTCCTCAAGAGCAGGAACTAAATCTCAACCAAGCGGTATCAAACCTAACCGTAAAAGATATTCAGGATAATCTTAGGGAAGATTCTCTTGCCAACGAAAAGGTTCAGAATGCGCTTCTTTTGGCGGCAAAATCAAATGTATTGGAAGCGGGATTGGATGAATTTGGAAAGAAATTTGGTGATGCATTGGAAAGCGCATACACTCGCTTAAAAAGCATTACACCGCCTCCCGGAACTTCTCAAGAACTGCATGCATACGATAAACTAAGCAGATCGACCGCGAAATTCTTTGTCGTAAGTCCGGGCGCTCAAATTCTTAATTCGAAAATAAGTCATGAAATTGCGTCTTCAGCTAAAACAAGAGGTCATAATTTTAATCCTTAATTTATATGGCAACACTTACACCACAAGAAGCGGATCAACGCATACAACGTCTCCCAAAGGCGCTTCGGCACGTTTTGTTTGCGGGAGCTACGGCTGACGCCGTATTTGATATTGGTACAAAATACAAACTTCTTATCGATAAAATGGGAGAACTGGCGTCCGAAATAGGCGACTTTATGATCGGTGCCACAAAACCAAATGAATTTGTCGGTAATTTGGAACGTCGCCTTCAAATAGATAAAAGCGTTGCAAAACAAATAGCCGACGATGTTAATAAGCAAATATTCGCCCCCGTCCGAAAAGAACTTCGTGAACTTCATGGCGTGGAAGAAAGCGATAAAGACACAAAAACGGAAGAGGTTCCCCAAAATATTGCGGAAACAACGGAACAAAGTACCGCTTCTTCCTTATTTGACGACAAACTTAATTTCGTAGAAGAAGAAGGAAAGAGTCTTTCTTTTGTAAAAAACAGCTCCATTGAAACATTAAAACGCGAACTTGATGAAGCGGTAGAAGAACCCCCTCACTTAAAAGAAAGTCATTCCTACTCACGGAATGACCCGTACCGTGAGTCCATCACCAATGATGCATCTCCGCCTCCAAAACCATTCCCTAAATCAATAAAACCGCCGGAAGAAAAAGCCCCGCCTCCGCCGGAAGAAAAGATCACACCCGCATCTCCCATGTTCTCCCGTCTTCCCGAAACAACCCTTCAACCCAAAAAGAATATTCCTCCCGCCGCACCTGTTCCGTATACAAATGAAAAACCTTTTTCTTCCTCTCCATTTAGAAAAATACCGTCTCCGGGACCAAAGGCTGTTATCGACATAGATACCATAGCCAATGAAAAAGTTTCTTTTACCCCTATAGAAAAGAAAAATGACCCGCCTCCACCGCTCACCTCTTCCTCGCAAGAAAAAGAGCCTGTTAAAGAAATAACCCCCGTATCTCCGCCTGAAATAGTATCTCTTGAAGAAAAATCTCCGGAAACCATACCAAAAGGAGGCGCTATCCCCACATTTCGCGGATTTTCCGCACAAAAGAAACAAGTGGAGGGCGTCCCTCGTGTACCGGATTACTTGCGTCCGGCCGCTTCTCCGCCTCCGCCAAAACCACCAACGCCACCCAAGCCAAACCCCGTAAAACAAAACCTTTCTCCTTCAAAACAAGATGAAAGCGATCCCTACCGCGAACCAATATCATAAAACACACTATCCGACCCTCACCATATACTTACATGCAACAATTTCAGGTACCACAATTTATTCAGGTGGAAGATAAAATTTTCGGTCCTCTCACCACAAAACAATTCTTCTATCTTCTGGGTGGAGGCGGGCTTTCCTTTTTATTTTGGTTTTTCTTCAATTTCTGGATCTTCATCATACTTTCCATTCCTGTCGTAGCACTCGCACTCGCACTCGCATTTTACACGGTAAATGGACAGCCTCTTGTTTCTGTTATCGGAAACTACTTTGGCTACATAGCACGCCCCCGTCTCTTTATCTGGAAAAAGAAGGAACATTTTTCCAAAAAAGATTCTGTCATAACGGGCGGAGGCGGGGGACTGCACATACCAAAAGTATCCCAGGATAAACTAAAGGACCTCGCATGGTCTTTAGATGTTATGGAGCATGTAAAGCGAGAACGTCCGCCAAACATTCGTGAAAATGCATTCCCCGCGAATAAAGATAAGGACAACGTCCCTCCGCGCACGACCGACGTCTAATAATATAAATCTTTTCTATGGCACAATCCACACGCCCCGCACAAGACATTGTCTCCATAAAGGAAGTTCGTGACGGCGTTCTTCTTTTGAAGGACGGTTCTTTTCGTGTGGTACTTATTGCTTCCTCTATTAACTTCGCTCTTAAATCGGGTGAGGAACAGGACGCTATCGTGCTTCAGTACCAAAATTTTCTTAATTCGCTTGATTTCTCCGTTGAATTCTTTATTCAATCACGCAGATTGAATATTGATCCATACCTTGATATTTTACGCGAACGCCTTAAACACACCTATCATGATCTTATGAAAATTCAAATTACCGAATATATCGACTTCGTAGGTTCATTTGTGGATTCCGCAAATATTATGACAAAGAATTTTTATATCGTTGTTCCCTTTACGCCGGGCGGATCTTTAAAGAAAAAAGAAGTACAAAGCGTTTTTTCCTCTTTATTTAAGGGAGGAAAGGAATCAAAGCCGATTGAAGAAGGAGCCTTTGAAGAATATAAAACGCAATTATACCAGCGTGTGGAGGTTGTCCGGCAAGGACTTATACGCACAGGCGTGCGCGTTGTACCGCTTAACACCGAAGAATTAGTGGAGCTGTTTTATGAACTTTATAATCCGGGAGAAGCGGAGAAGGGGAAGATACCGGAAACAACCGGTTAGGGCACCATATATTGGCTTTTTGGAAATGGTTCCAAGAAACCAATACCCGGCATCCTAATATTACACTATGGGTTTATTTGATTCCCTTACGGGGAAAAATAAGAAAAAAGAGGATGAAATTCTTCCTGTATTTCCGCAGGATATTTATGCCGCCGGCATGCTTGATTTGGGAGATGCTATAGCTCCCGCGGCTCTTGAGGTGAATTCCAGCTATATTCGCCTCGGTGAAAAGTATGCCCGCACCATATTTGTATTTACCTATCCGCGATTTCTTGCGACTAGCTGGTTTGCTCCCATCATTAACCTGGATAAAATATTCGATGTCGCAATATTTGTCCATCCCGTAAACACCGTTATTATTTTGCGCGATCTTAGAAAAAAAGTTGCCGAAGTGCAGTCGCAAATTTCCTTGCGCGAAGAAAAAGGACTGGTGCGCGATCCGGTGCTTGATACCGCATATCAAGATCTTGAAGCGCTCCGCGATAAACTGCAACAAGCCCAAGAAAAATTATTTAGCTTGGGACTCTATATAACCGTATATGCCGATACGCTCAAGGAGTTAGATGATTCGGAAACTGAAATTCGATCTCTTCTTGAAGCCCGTTTGGTATACGCAAAACCGGCATTGTTTCAACAGCAGGAGGGTCTTACGAGCACATTTCCTTTAGCACTTGATGTGTTAAAAATAAGCACCTACATGAATTCTTCTCCTATTTCGAGTATTTTTCCTTTTGTTTCCTTTGATCTTACATCCAATCGCGGTATTTTATACGGCATCAATCGGCACAATAACAGTCTTATCTTATTTGATCGCTTCACCCTTGAAAACTATAATACGGTAATCTTCGCAAAAGCCGGTGCCGGAAAATCATACATGACAAAACTTGAAATCCTTCGCTCCCTTATGTTTGACGTAGAGGTGATTGTGATTGATCCGGAAAGAGAATATGAGTATCTTGCCGAAACGGTGGGAGGACGCTTCTTTAATATATCGGTAAACTCGCCTCATCACATCAACCCCTTTGACCTTCCGTTTCCGCAGGATGATGAATCGGTGGCAGACGTACTCCGTTCAAATATCATAAACCTTGTCGGACTTTTTCGTATTATGCTGGGCGGCTTTACGCCCGAAGAAGATGCTATTTTAGACCGCGCCATTACGGAAACTTATGCCGCAAAAGATATTACCCCCGATGCTGATCTTACAAAAGTATCTCCTCCTCTTCTTTCCGACCTACAAACCATTCTTGCTGACATGGAAGGAGGGGATCATATTGCCGTCCGGCTAAGAAAGTATACCGAAGGAACGTGGGCCGGATTCCTCAATCACCCCACCAATATCAATATCGACAAACATATCGCCGTATTTTCACTGCGGGATATGGAAGAGGAAATTCGTCCGGTGGGTATGTATATCGTTACCCATTACATCTGGAATGTTGTGCGTTCAGAGCTTAAAAAGCGTATTTTAATCGTAGATGAGGCGTGGTGGATTATGAAAACGGAAGATGGTGCCTCTTTTTTGTACGGTCTTGCGAAGCGTGCGCGTAAATATTACCTGGGTGTTACTGCCATTACACAGGATGTTACTGATTTTATCAGCTCCACCTACGGAAAACCTCTTATAACCAACTCCTCCATTCAAGTTCTTCTCCGCCAATCACCCGCATCTATCGATATTATCCAGCAAACATTCAACCTTACCGATGAAGAAAAGTTCCTTTTACTGGAATCAGATGTGGGGGAGGGTATTTTCTTCGCGGGATTAAAGCATGTTGCCATTAAGGTTATTGCGTCGTATACGGAAGATCAGATAATTACATCCGATCCGGCGCAATTACTGGCCATTAAAAAAGCGAAAAAAGATCTTACGGAACAGGAGGGATTATAATAAATCTTGAACAGCTTATTTACAAGCATAATCTATTGCTATGGCATCAGACGCAATAGCGCAAATATCCATAGAACAATCTGATACCGAACAGGAAAGCCGGGCGGATCTTCTGCGTGCACGGACGGCCGATAAGCGGCGGGAAAAAAATACCGAAAAAAACCAAGAAATAAAAACCGGTACTCAAAAACCCTTTCCCATTAGTCCCGTAGAATCAGGGATTGGTATGATGATTGGCTTATGTGTGGACGCATTTGAAGCGTTGGGGGCGCTTACCGCCGTCATTCCCGTTATAGGGTGGGCTATTGCGGGTGCCAGTGCTGTGGTAGGAGCCGTATTTAGTGGTATAATGTTTTTAGGAATTGCTCTATGGTTTTTGTTTAAGGGAATTTGTCCCGACAATCCACATAATATAACATTATATACCGTTTTATTTGCCACAACGTTCAGTAATACCGTTTTTAATTGGCTTCCCGCATGGTTTGGATTTTTCTTCTGGCTATTTTATCGTTTTTATAAGAAAAAAATTATTCCTTTTTCATTCGAATCTAAAAAATAATGACGTATTCTTTTAAAAAATATAGTAGTCTTTTTGCTCTTGTAGGAAGTGGTACGCTTCTTGTTTTTAGTTTTATGACGTTCTCCGCTTATGCGCAAGACACTCTTGTTAGCCGTGATGTGCAGTTTATATTCACACCCCCTTCTCCCGGACCTCACGAAACTGTTCGGGTGGATGCACGTTCTTTCAGTTTTGATATGGAAACAGCCCTATTTACCTGGGTAGTAGATGGCGTAACGGTGGAATCGGAAGTCGGTAAAAAATCCATAACCATCACAACCGGTCCGGTGGGGTCCGAAACACGCATATCCTTAACTGCCATACCAAAAACAGGCAGACGCGTTGAAAAAAGCATTACTATTTTCCCCGGTAGTTTGGATTTAATATGGTCAGCGAATACATACGTGCCGCCCGGATATCAAGGAAAACCCCTTCCCACCCGAGGATCTACCGTAACCGTTACGGCCGTTTCCAATATTGCGGCCGGATTTGGACTCCTTTCGGCAAACGAGCTTTTTTACGAATGGCGGCTAAATAATATTATTCAACCCCAATATTCCGGACGGGGACGAAGTGTATTTTATTTTACTATCGGAACAAGTCCTAATATAGAACATGTTGTGTCCGTAATCGTGAAAGACGCTTCGGGTGCCACCACCCAAGAAAAACGCGTTACCATCAAACCGCAAGAGCCGCGTATATTGTTTTACGAAATAAATCCTCTGCGCGGTCCTCAATTTAATAATGCTATCACAGATCGTTTCTCGCTAACGTCGGGTCAAGAAGCCCAATTTCTTGCTGTTCCGTTCTTTATACGCACGCCTCTATCATCATTTACTTCTTTTTGGAAAATTAACACAGATATACTTCCTCCGGATGAATCCGATCGTGATATACTGAATTATCGTTCCGATTCGGGAAGTGCGGGAAAGCAAACTATTTCTTACGAAATTGAAAATCCGTCTTATATTTTTGAACGGGCACGTAATTCATTTATCATCAATGTACAATAACTTCTCTATGCGTATATTCTTCTTTATTGTAATAATCCTGTTATTCTTTTCTGTCGGGTGGTTGGGGGCGGATGCCGCCACTTACAACCTGCTCGCGCCCTTGCCGGGCGGAACAGCATCTATTGATACCAGTAACGGCTTTATTACCTATATTTCTCAAATTTTCTGGTTTCTCTTAAGTGCCGCCGGCATTTTAGCTGTTCTTATGCTTATTTTTGCCGGAGCCGAATATGTGGGCGCCGCCGGAAACCCCAGTGTTATAAATGACGCAAAAAGCCGTATTTTTAATGCTATCCTTGGCCTCCTTCTCGCACTTACGGCATATCTTATTTTAATAACGATAAACCCCAATCTGATTAATTTAAAATTAACTGTTCCTCCCATTCCGGCATCCGTAAATCCTTAGATATTATATGAACAGCGACAAACGAAAAAAAATAATTATTATCGGCGCAAGCGTTCTTGGTGTCATTCTTATTGGAACAGGAATATTTTTCTTTTTCCGCGGTGACAGTCAGAATTCCGAACAGTCATTTTTTGGAAGGCTGTTCGGCGGAGATATGCCCGTAATTCCCGGCGAAGGCGACGGTATAGAAACTCTTCCCCGCCCGAACACACCTGCAGAAGGGGAGGGGCCACGCCTGAATCGTGTTTCGGAAGAACCGGTTATCGGAGCAACATTCATACCCGATACTGATAAAATAAAATATTTTAAAAAAGCCACCGGTCACCTTTTTGAAAATACTTACGACGGATTAAACGAACGTCGCGCGTCAAATATCACCATTCCCGCCATCCAAAAAGCACTCTGGTCTCCTTCAAAAGAGTATGCGGTACTTTCCTATTATACGGACGGGGATATACGACACTTTTATACAAAATACTCCGGCACAACAACGGCAGAATCCGGTTTTTTACCGCCGTCTCTCACATCTATAACTATGTCCGCTGAACGTGATGTTATGGCATATACACTTCCGGTAAACGGAGAGACTGCCGTCATAACGGCACGCCCGGATAATACCGCGCAAAGCACTATTCTTCGCACGTCCATCCCTGACATTATACTTGCCTTTCCCGGATCACAGACGCTAAGTATACAAACAAAGGGGTCCGCTTATGCTGAAGGTTATTTATATACCCTCACAACGCCAAACGGAAATCTCGTTAACGTATTGGGCGAAATATACGGACTTTCATCGCTTTGGTCCCCGGATATAAATACCGTTCTCTATTTTTCAACAAACCAAAACGGCAATAGCCCGTCACTAAATCTTTATTCAAAAAATACCGGAGTGGTACGCACCCTTTCTATGACAACACTTCCGGAAAAATGCGTGTGGTCATCACGGGAAGAGGAACATATCCTTTATTGTGGTATTCCCGATAAACTCCCCCGCACGACATTACCTGATGCGTGGTGGCAGGGGACCGTATCATTTTCCGATTCCATTTGGCGCATCAACCTGGATACTAATGAACAAATAAAACTTATAGATACAAGCGAGTTGAACGTAGATGCTGTGCATCTTTTCACTTCAGGGGATGCTTCTCATCTCTTTTTCACCAATAAAAAAGACGGCAGCTTATGGAGCTACCGCCTTACTGGTCTCTAAAAACCATGTATATTTAGGTTGTATTTGTTGAAGGTTTTATAACCACACGCCTGGTTTCTCCCTCCCCGATGCTTTCCGTCTCTATGTCAGGATCTTCTGCGAGAGATACGTGAATAATACGGCGCTCGTATGCGCTCATGGGCTGCATAATAACTTCTTTTTTAAAATACCGCACACGTTGAGCGCTCATACGTGCTCTGTCTTTAATTTCTTCAATGCGTTTTCGCTGGTAATCATTAACGTCAATAAGAAAGGGAATATACTCATCTCCCAAAACCCGCTCCGCCATGCGCTTTACAATAGCATGAAGTGCCAATAAGTGCTGTCCATTTTCCCCTATTAAAATGCCGCCGTCAGGCGTTTTAATATGAAAACATACGCTATCTATAAGCTCTGTTTCTTCAACCGAAGACACAATATTCATTCGTTTAAGCGTTTCTTCAAGAAGACTTCGTATCACCGGCGTTGTTTCGTTCTGGTTCATGATCTTGGGAAGATGTGGCCATTATTATCTGTGCTTTTCTGCGCACGATTGACTCGTGGATAATAGCAAATAGGTTCATTGTTGTCCAATAAAGCGCAACAGCAGCCGGGAAACGAAGTCCGATTATAAAAATAACAATCGGCATTACGTACATCATCTGCGATGTCATGATACGGGAAATGTCGGGCATACCGGAAGAAGACTCTTTTGGCGGTGTTTTGGGGGATGGAGGCATTGCCAACTTCATTTGAATAAATTGTGTGATTGCAGCTAAAGCCGCCACAAAAACACTCGCCTCCATAAGATCGATAACCCCGAAAAACATGGTATGTATCGTTTCCGGCAACGCAACAAAAGAGTAAAGCTCTCCCGGAATCGTTTCCATATTAAGTCCGGCCCCAAAAACATGATAAAGCGCAATAAGAATGGGGAGTTGCACAATAAGCATCAGGCATCCCGAAAAAGGATTAACGCCGTGCTCCTTATACAATGCCATAATCTTTTGCCCTTGTTCCTGCTGATTATCTTTATGTTCTTGGCGTATTTGGGAAATTTTTGGCTCAAGTGTGCGCATTTTTGCCTGCGCTTTCACTGAATGATGAGTAAAAGGAAACAATAAAAACCGCACCGCAATCGTAAGGATAATAACAGCAAAACCAAGATCATGAAATGGTAAGAATGTCGTTAAAAGAATAAGCGCATTTAAGAGCGGTTTATGGAGAATTTCGTTATAGAGTGTTATAAAAATATTCATTGGTAATTATTACTTAACAGGATCATATATATCATGCCGAGAAAAAGGGTGGCACCTGCCAATACGACGCATGCCACACCATATTCCTTTTATAAACCCATATGTTGTGAGCGCATTTATGGTGTATTCGGAACAAGATGGGTAAAAACGACACGTGCGAGCACGCCCTCTCATAAAGAATCCATGATCAGGTGAGAAAAAAAAGCGATACGTCTTTATAATATATACGGCTACTAAGACCATGTTTACTATTAATCTATTTCTAACTTAGAGTGCTTACTTCTATCGTTCATGATAGCACTTTTTTTCAGTATTATCTCTATATGTTTTTTCATATCCTTATAAGATATACCGACAATATCCGGGTACGTACGCAATACGCAATCATACCCACCGGAGAGAGAAGGCAGATAAAATCGTATAATCTCATGAAGCTGTCTTCTAAGACGATTTCTAACAACAGCATTCTTGGAAACAGCTCCGGAAACAACAAAACCGAATCGTATATACTTTCGGTCTGTTCTGCTATATAAGAGCGTAAGGGGACCGCTTCGGGCCGTATGACGAGCGTCAAACACCCCCTTAAAATCTCCTCTGCTTACTAAACGATGTGTTTTAGGTAGCAATTTCCTTTATTTACAAGGTTTTTATAGGTTATACCGTAAGCTTGGCCCGCCCCTTTCGACGTCGTCGAAGAAGGACGTTTCTTCCCGTCTTTGACAACGAACGCTTTAGAAATCCATGCGTACGCTTACGTTTTTTGTTCTTTGGTTGATAGGTAACTGACATATCAAACACCATACCATACTTTCTTTTATACTTCAATATGGATGTTTATTTTCTCTAAAATAAGAAGTTCATACACAGGTTATACACAATTGATTGATTTTGAGGATAATATGTGGATAATTTTTTTCTTTACCTCTTTTCTGATACAATATACATACAAAGAAAAAATATACGGCATGTGGATAATATATTTCCCTTTTTTCTTAACTTTGAACCTTTTAGTCACCCATAACTGTTCTTAATTATGACAAACGAGGAATTATGGCAGGCAGTTCTCGGGGAAGTTGAGCTCGCTATCTCACGCGCTAACTTCATAACGTGGTTTAAACACACATCTATTGCACAAAATGAACATAATGGCATCGTAGTACATGTACCAAATGCCTTTACGAAGGAATGGTTGGAAAATAAGTATCATAAGCTTATTATGCGGGCTCTTAGAAGTAATAATCCCGACGTACGCAGTATTGAATACGTTATCTCATCCTCTCCACCGCCCATATATACTCTCGACACACCATCACGGCCGCAAGCGGTCGTTATTGAAACGACCGGACAAGAAGAACAGCTTGATTTTCAGGACTTTAGCGTTGACAAAGAAACAAATCTTAACCCTCGTTATACTTTTGATACGTTTGTCGTTGGGGGGTTTAATGAACTTGCTCATGCGGCGGCAATGTCTGTTGTAAAAAACATAGCGTCCCTCTATAATCCCTTGTTTATTTATGGTGGTGTGGGTCTTGGAAAAACCCATCTTTTGCAATCCATCGGGAATGCGGTTAAAAAAGAAAATCCGTCTCTTTCCGTGCATTATGCAACATCAGAAAAATTCACCAACGATCTTATTACCGCCATACAAAACAACGAACCCCAACGATTTAAAGACCGTTACCGTAAATTCGACGTTCTTATTATCGATGATATTCAGTTCATTGCCGGAAAGGTGCGTACCCAGGAAGAGTTTTTTCATACATTCAATGCATTGTATGAAAACAATAAGCAGGTTATTTTTTCATCCGACCGACCGCCAAAATCAATCCCCGATCTGGAAGAACGCCTTCGTTCTCGCTTTGAAGCCGGTCTTATTGCTGATGTATCCCAGCCCGACTACGAGACACGCCTTGCTATTACACGATCAAAAGCCGCCGCACGCAACCTTTCCGTTCCGCCTGAAACCCTTGAATATATAGCCTCCGCCGTCGAAAAAAACATCCGTGAACTTGAAGGAGCGCTTAATATAGTCGTTGCACGAAGTAAAGTACTAGGACGCCCGCTTACTCCCGAAGAAACAAAGGAAATCCTTCTTCAAATAATTAATAAGCCGAAAAAAGTCATTACCGCGGCGCGAATCATTAAGGAAGTTTGTCAGTTATATGATATTCAGGAACGCCACTTATTTGAACGAAGCCGTAGGCGTGAAATTGTACGTCCCCGTCAGATAGCCATGTATCTTCTACGTCAAGATTTTGGAGGATCCTTTCCGTATATCGGACAAAAATTTGGCGGCCGTGACCATACGACAGCTATTCATGCCTATGAGAAGATTTTACGCGACATGAAGACCGATACAAAATTGTCCGATGAAATAAATATGCTTCGCGATCAAATCTATGAAACGTAAGGATATTCCGTACATAACCCCATAAAAAGACATTACAAAAGACAAAGGGGATTACCCGTTAATAACAAGTGGTGAATCTACGTATAACATAGTTGTAAGATATCCCTCCCGAAAAACACCTTCACATACCATACATGTTATACCCTACTTCCTCCTCTTTTTATCCCCACACCGATTACACATAAGACGATGTGCAGTAGGAGATTTATGAAGTTATCCACCTATCCACAGGCCTTACTACTAGTGCAAAAAATAATAATTATTTTCTTTATTACTAATAAGTAATTAATAAAGATCCGGAATATATGAAATTCACCGTTCTCAAAGACAATCTAAAGGAAGCCGTTTTATTGGCGGAAAAAACCACCGGACGCAAGTCTTCACTTCCTATATTGTCCGCTATATTAATAACAGCTGAAAAGGGGCGTATTACTCTTACTGCCACAAATCTTGAAACCGGCATTGAAATTACATTACCGGGCAAGATTGAGCAAGAAGGAAGAATAGCGGTTCCGGCGCGTGTTTTAAGTTCTTATGTAGGTTTACTTAGAGATGAGCAAGTAGAAGGATTACTTGAGGGGGATAATTTGGTATTAAAAACAGGTGCGGGACGAACAGTTATGCGTGTGTATCCAGCGGATGAATTTCCTCTTCTTCCTAAAACAGAGGAGGGACATATGATTGAATTACCGGCACGTACAGTACGCGATTCACTTAGGCGTGTTGCGGTAGCGGCGGCAACGTCTGATATAAAACCTGAAATTGCGAGTATTTTATTCGCCTTTACACCAAAGGATCTTATAATAGCCGCAACGGATAGTTTTCGGCTTGCGGAAGCGAAAATTACCGGGACATACGGAGTTTCCGGTGATGGTATGCGTTTTTTATTGCCGGTACGCAGTGCACATGAACTTGTGCGCCTCTTAGATAATGAAGACGGATCGGTAGAGGCTTATATTTCCAAAGGGTATGTTACGTTTTTAACAAAACGCTTCCGTATGGTCTCCCGGTTAACGGAAGGTGTATATCCGGATTATGAGCGCATTATACCGACAAAATTTATTACAGAGGCGCAGGTGAAGCGAGATGATGTGTTAGAAATGCTTCGTCTGTCCAGTGTGTTTATAGGAAAACTTCAGGATGTTGCGTTGTTTGTAGATCCTGCTGGTATTATGCGTGTTGATACGGTAAATGCGGAAGTGGGTGAAAATACATCTCATATTCCGGTAGAGGCTAAAGGAGAAACAATGCAGATAAGTTTTAATCATCGTTATGTTCTTGATGGTCTTACGCAATTACCTGGTGGAGATACGTTTTTTGGCTTTACATCCGCTTCCGGTCCTTTGTTAATGCAGAGTAAGGGGGAGGAGGGAAGGTATAGATATATTGTTATGCCAATGAAGGTTTAATATAAAAGTATCCTGTTCGATATATTATTTTTTTATTGCTTTTATATGAACTCTTACCTATAAATAATACTGATATGTTCCTTAAATAAAGGAGGTAGGTGATGGATATTGAAGAGCGGCTTATTATTGCGGCAGACTACGATCCCGAAAAATCCGGTGGCGTAAAGGATGTTGTCCGTAATGTGCTTAATCTGGCGGATAACCTTGAAGGTCTTGGTGTATACATTAAGGTTAACTCCGCGCTACGAGTGGCGGGGTATTATCTTATAAATAAGTTGCATGATAGGGGTTTGAAAGTATTTGCGGATTTGAAGCTTATCGATATTCCAAATACAATGAAAACCGATGCTTTATTGCTGGCTGATTATTTTCCGGAAATACTCACGGTTATGTGTTGTGCGGGTACTTCCGGTATGCGCGCCGTTCAAAATGTACTTTCGAAAACAAAAGTTCTTGGGGTTACGGTGCTTACAAGTCTTAATGATGAAGAATGTCGCAGTGTGTTTAACTGTTCCGTTAATGATGGAGTGTTGCGATTTGCTCATATGGCGAAGTTAGCCGGCTTAAATGAGCTCGTAATTTCACCCAAGGAAGTTGAGGTTATTAAAAATAACTTCGATTCTGAATTTTGGCTCAATACGCCGGGGATTCGTCCTGAATGGAATTTAGTTGAAGGAGACGATCAGTCACGTTTCCTAACGCCCGTTCAGGCGATTAGAAACGGAGCAACGCGCATTGTTGTTGGACGCCCAATTACTAAAGACAAGAATCCAAGGGAAGCCACAGAACGCACCTTGGAAGAAATAAGGCAGGGATTAAGCGAAAATTAACTCCACTCTAACGAATAAAAACCCTTTGCAAATAATGCATAATTGGGTTTTTTTTATAAAAATGGAAAAAATAGAAATAGGTGTCAGGCACTTTTTGGACAACATACCAATGAACGTTCACTGAACATATCATGGTATGTTTTTTTGTGGGGAAAGAAAAAGCCCAGATGGGGGTGTCTGGGCGGGGCTTGTTATAAGAACTTGTTATTCTTCAGTAAAGACACTAGTTGGATAAGAAGCCACGAGGTTTCATTTGGGTTGCCTTGTGGACCTAGCCATTTATCGTTAATAAAACAGATAAGTCTGCGTGCATAACAATATACTGCGAGTTCTGTTCTATAATCCACCCCTTGTATGTGGGGTATTTCTACAAGTGCGATCTCGTCTGTTGGTAATGTTTCCTTTACTTGATTCCACCGTTTAAAAGAGTAGGGAATTTCCATCGTATCCAGGAAAGTAAATAAATGGGGCGAATAATAGCGTGTTATTGTTTTATGGATGTTGCCTCCACTTATATAGACATTCATTAAGTTCTCCATTTCTTTTCGAGTATCTTTTTACAATATACTAGTATTGGTTTTGTAACACAAATTATTGTTTAACTTTCGAGAGAAGAGCAAGAGCAGTGATTTTAGCGGCGGTTGCTTATGAAAAAAGCGTACCATAAGCATAGTACGCTTTTGTTGTAGAAATCCCTGTTTCATACGGGTAGAAACTCAAGATAGGGACTCTTATTCTGATACTGCGGCATGGAAGAGATCATTAAGCAATCCGATCACGATAGCTTTCTTCGCATAAAGATCAAGACAGGATAATTCCTTCCGAAGTTCCTGGACCCTGTCGGTAAGTTGTATTTCTTCTTTGCGGGGCAGAAGCGCCTTGATCGCTAATGCGGTTATCGCTTCAGGAAGACGGACGGACTCATTACCGACAGTACCAAAATCAGAGCCTTTGCATGATGTACGCGCATCAATATAGGGAGAATGATCAACGTTAGTTCGGGTTGATAGATCGCGTACTTCATAAATACGCGGTTTGTCTTTATTGTCGTTCGGGTTCAAACATACTAGTAGATCAAAATCTATCAGATGTTTCATAGCGTATGCCGGGACGTTTGCTTGGCGGAGGATCTTTTTCGGATTCATTACTACAAAACAATCTCTTTCATATTGCATCGCATGCTTCTTAAGCACAGTTAAGGCGATTTCATACTGTTCCCTACGCTCTGTTGTTCCTTTGCGGTACCCTTGCGGCTGGTTGTCGGGTACGGGAAGGCTTTCAGAACGCCTTTTTTTAACCTCCTTATTGGAATTCCCCCCTTGAGGACCGGTTGCGGGCGCTGAATTCATGATCTCACGCATCTCTTTTATGGCTTGTGTTTTTAACTGACTTATCCTACTTTCTGTCAGATTCAACATTTGTCCAACTTCTTTTTCAGTGCGATCCTCATAAAATAGAAGGGTCAATACTTGTTTGCTTCGATGTGGTAGAAGATCAAGGGTCTTAATCGCCATACGGAGTAATTCCGCCTCCTCTACTGCGGATTCCGGATTATTCGAGTAATCAGGCAACTCGAATTCATAGGATTCCAAGTAATGGTAATGATTCTCTGTATTACCCGGATAGGGAGGCAGTATATCCCCTAAACCTCTTACATCGATATGTGCACGTGCCCTTCTTTTCTGAAATTCCTCCATGGTGAGGCCTAACCGCTCCGCCTCTTCTTCATGAGTTGGAGTGCGATGAAGCTCCTGCTTCAAATTTAAATTATTAGAAGTAATTTCTCTCTCCATCCTACGCGAAGAGCGCGGCGCTATATCAATGGAGCGTAAATGTTTTATCATTTCCCCATTGATTCGCTTCTTTGCATAGTCAGTAAAAGCAACACCATAAGACGGATCATACCGGTCTCTACACTGAAGCAAGCCGACCACACCGCTTTGAAAAAGCTCTTCGATAGAAACAGTATTCCGCCGTAAGGATTTCTGCATATTCTGCGCCATAGTGCGCACCATCGGTAGAAGGGATTCTACATCGATGGGAGCATCGGCAATTTCCCTTTCTTCAGAAGACATAAAACTCATCCCCCATTCTGAATTTATGTTATGTGAAGGTATGTGTGTTAATGAGCACGTGTAGAAACTCTGCGTACGCGACACAGTATCTTTTACGCAACTCACGCAAAGAATTACACGCTTACATTACTGCCCGAACCGAATAAGATTACCTACAAAGGTTATTCGGTTTTCGGACATTGTACGTTATAATCTATCTTTTAGCAATGACCTATCTTATTTATATTCGGCAACACGCACCCCTTACTCAACCTTAAACTTCACTTCTTTTTCTTCCACATTTCCTACATTATCATAGACCTTAATGAGAAGTATCGCGTTTTTCTGATCGGGAGTAAGTGATGAAAAATCAACCGAAAATGATCCTATACCCTTATCAGATCCCATAAATTGTCCATTCAGAAAATAATCCGCCTGCTTAATGGGATACGTTCCTTTTGTAGAGAGTGTTATGGTAAGTGGAAGAGATCGCTGATAAGTGGCTCCATCCTGCGGATGAACTATAATAATATGCGGTTTGTTTTCTTCCGTGTGAACATCATCAAATTCAGTGGGAATATTGTTTGGTTCGCCGGTAATATCGATATTATTTTGTACAGCCCAGGCCTTAACACCTTCTTCCCAGTTTTTATATTGGGCGTCTCGTTCAGGAAACTCCGGAATAGGTCCGCGCGGATCGCTTTTATTCACCCAGTGCAGTATGGAATGAAGTTCCGGTACTACGCGTATTTCGCGGAATTCTTCAGGCGTGGCATCTGTGGCACGTTTTCCGGATACGGTATCAATTTCGTATGTAACACCGCCGCGCCATTCTCCCATAAGAAAGGGTTTTGTTACGTCTTCTCTTTCCGGTGGTACAAAATCTTCCGGCGGCAAGGTTTCAAATACGCGTTCCAGAAAATCATGCCAAATAGGTGCTACGATAAATCCGGCAACTTTTTTCTCCATAGGGGAATTATCGTTGTTTCCCGCCCACACACCGGCTACGATGTTGGGAGTGTATCCTAAGATCCATGCATCACGGAAATCGTTTGTGGTTCCGGTTTTAGCGGCTACAGGACGTGTTGAGAAGTATAATGCCGATTGTGACCCGAATGCGGGTGTGCGCGCGGCATTGTCGGACAATATATCGGTAATACGGCGTGCAATCTGTGTATCAAGAACGGGTCGGGGGGTTGGTTCGTAATCAAAAAGCATATCTCCGTTATTTTGTTCTATATGAAGAATCATGGCGGGTTCATTGCGCACGCCATCATTTGCAAACACGCCGTAAACGGAAGCAAGCTCAAGGAGTTGTACCTCACCGCCCCCTAAAACGAGGGTAAGACCGTATCGATTTTGTCCTTCAAGGGTAGTAATACCGAGTCGGGACGCCGTTTCAAGAGCTTTTTTAATACCTGTGAGGTAAAGAACTTTTACGGCGGGTATGTTTACGGACTGCGCTAATGCTTCCCGAAGTGTCATAGGGCCGTGAAATGTGCCGTCGTAGTTGCCGGGCCGGTAACTTTCTGCTCCTGCGGATGCAAATTCTGTTTGTACGTCAAAAACAATGGTTTCCGGTGTATATCCCTGTTCGAGAGCGGACGCATAGACGATCGGCTTAAAGGCGGAGCCGGGTTGGCGGAGAGCGGTTGTTATATTAAAATTTCCCTCATCTTCACGATTAAAATAATCACGCGATCCAACCATGGCAAGTACTTCACCGGTTTTCGGATCGATCGCTATGATACCGGTATTGGAAGCGCCGAAATCATTATCTATTGTTTCCGCATACTCGGCAATAGTTTCCTCCGCGTGCTGTTGATAATCGATATTAAGCGTTGTTATTACCTGCAAGCCGGTCTTTTTTATAAATTCCTCACCATATAGTTCATGAAGCTGATTGATAACATCCATAACAAAGTGTGGTGCGCGAATGCCGTGTTCAGCAACGGGAAGAAAAGCTATGGTTTCTTCTTTTGCCGAATCACGATCCTCTTCTGTTATATATCCCAGTTCTGCCATACGGTTAAGAACAGTGTTTTTACGTGCCTCTAGTTCGCGAGTATGAGTTCCATAAGGGGAAAAATAGGAGGGTGCCTGTGGAAGAGCCGCTAAATATGCCGCTTCCGCAAGAGTAACGTCTTCGGCGCTTTTGCCGAAGAATATTTGTGAAGCCGCTTCCACGCCATAGGCATTTGATCCGTACGAAATTTCATTTAGGTACATGTTTAAAATTTCATCTTTGGTATTAGTGCGTTCGATTTTGAGCGCAAGTACCGCCTCCTTTAACTTACGGGTAATGGTTTTTTCGGGGGAAAGGAGGGTATTTTTTACCAACTGCTGTGTGATGGTTGATCCGCCCTGAACAAGAATGCGTCCGCGCATAAGGTCCGTTATAAATGCACGAAATATGGAAAAAGGCGATATGCCGTGATGATTGTAAAAGTTGGCATCTTCAATGGCAATTGTTGCGTTTTTAATTTCGCGAGGAATATGGTCAAAATTAATAACAGTGCGCTTTTCTTCATTAAAAATTTCGAATAAAAGCGTCTCTCCGGTGCGATCGAAAATTTTTGTTGATTGAACCACTTCCCGTTCCCGTAATTCGGCGGCACTGGGAATATCAAGGGTGAGAATAAATATGCTTAATCCCGCAATTCCCGCTAAAAACAAAAAAAGACCCAGGACAAAAAGCCCTTTTACCATACGTCCAAATTGTTCCCATTTCCGCTTTTTTGGCATAATGTCAATATATAGGAGTGCGTAGTAGGTAGCAAGAGGTGATAAGTGTGTTGTCTGGATAATATATATAATGCCATGGTACGCTTACAGGTATGAAAGACGATATAAGTAGGCGCATAGACGACCTTCTTGCCCGCGGGGTAGATGAAGTTATAGATAAGGAGCATTTGCGCAACCGGCTTAATGTATCGGCAGGCGGAGGAAAAGCGCTTCGCGTAAAGCTTGGTATTGATCCAACAAGTCCGCATATTCATCTTGGTCGCGCCGTACAACTCCTTAAGTTACGGGATTTTCAGGAGCTAGGGCATCAGATCGTATTTATTGTGGGGGATTTCACCGGTGTTATCGGAGATACGAGCGATAAGGAAGTCGAACGCCCTATGCTTGCAAAAGAAAGTGTTGAGAAGAATATGAAAACATATCTAAAGCAGGTCGGTAGAATACTTGATATGAAGAAGGTAGAGGTGCGGTATAATTCAGAATGGCTTAATAATGTTTCCTACCAGGAGATTACTCGTCAGGCGAATGTTTTTTCACTGCATGATTTTATCGGACGAAAAAATATAAAAGATCGTTTGGATGCGGGTAAGCGTATATCGCTTAGGGAACTTCTTTACCCGCTCATGCAGGGGTATGATTCAGTGGTTATAGAGGCGGATGTGGAAATTGGCGGTACTGATCAGCGATTTAATATACTCGCCGGACGTACTCTTCAGGAAGAATACGGACAAGAACCGCAGGACATTATAACAAGTAATCTTATCCTGGGCCTTGATGGCAGGAAAATGAGCTCCAGTTGGGGTAATACAATTAATATTACGGATGAACCGAATGATATGTACGGAAAAATAATGAGTATGGCGGACGGGCAAATAATCCCCTATTTCGTGCATTGCACGCGCATACCGATGAATACCGTAAAAGCATACGAAGAAGATATGAAGAACGCGACTAATCCGCGGGATATAAAAATGATACTCGCGCGTGAAATTACCGCCTTGTATAACGGAGAAAAAAAGGCAAAAGAGGCGGAAGAATATTTTACATCCGTATTTCAAAAAAAGGAAATTCCAAAAGATATACATTCTGCACATGTCCATGCGGACGAATCAATAGATGTTGTTCTTTTCCGCCTTAAGCTTGCTTCATCAAAAAGTGATGCGCGTCGCCTAATACGGCAGGGAGCCGTATCTTTGGACGGTGAAAAAATTAGCAAGCCGGAATACATGTTTAAAAGCGGAGGTATTCTTCGGGTGGGGAAACGTCATATGATAAAAGTTATATATCCGTAATGGTGTTTACAATAGAAAGTTGTTAAAAGAAAACCCCGCACATATGTGCGGGGTTTTCTTTTCAAAATATACGCGCTTACTCTTCGTCCTCGTCTTCTTCATCTTCTTCTGTAATCTCATCGCCTTCCATCATTTCATCTTCATTTGAGATAAACTCATCCATAGTATAAATAAATACTATTTCTAGTAAAACGACCGTTGGCGCATCATCAATTACGAGACGCTTTATAATAAATAACAAAAAGAAAAACCTCTGTCAACGGGTAAAATATCCTTATTTTTTAACGATATTACGCAGTATGTTTTGTTTTTGCTGTAGCGGCCGCGGTAAGAGCGATTGCGAGCGCGTCAGCGGCATCATCGGGTTTTGGAATGGCGGGAAGACGCAGTAATTGCGTCACCATATACTGCATCTGTTTTTTGTCAGCATTTCCATATCCGCATGTGGCAACCTTTATTTCAAGGGGTTTAAGTTCTACAAAAGGGATGGCATGTATTTGGGAAAGAAGAATAATAATACCGCGTGTTTCAGCAACCTTGAGAGCTGTTTTTGCATTTTTAGAAAAAAAGAGCTCTTCCGTAGCGAGAAGATCCGGTTTTTCTTCCTCTATAATACGGGTAAGTTCTTTGTAGAGCGCATGGAGTCTTTCCGCATGAGGAAGCGTTTTTGCAGTTTCAATGCATCCGGCACGGATATGGGTGGTGGTCATACCTTCTCCTAGAATAATACCATACCCCATGCGCCCGAATCCCGGATCAACGCCAAGTATTTTCACGACGAAGGAGCAATGTTGGTAAAGATGCTCTGAATATCGTCATGCTCGTCTAATATTTCCACGAGAGTGGCAATTTTTTCCCGAATAACGTCATCCGCTTCTACGGTTGTTTGCGCTATCCATTCGTCATCAGATTTTTTAAATGCCCACAAGGCACCGCCCGGCGCCATCTTAGTATCATGATCCGAAAGAATTTTACGAATTTCTGAAAAGGTGCGGTTATTGTTGTCCGTTATACCCTCGATAATTATAGCAACACCACCCGGACCAAATGCTTCGTAGGTTACCTGCTGTAATGTATCGGCGGACATACTGGCTTTTGCAATAGCTCGCTCGATCGTATCTTTAGGCATATTCACCATTTGTGCTTTTTCGATGGCCGTGCGGAGTGCCGGATTCATATCCGGATTCGGTCCCTTTTCTTTTGCGGCTATGGTAATAACACGGGAGAGTTTGCCAAAATTGGCGCTTCGCTGTGCGTCTTTAGCGCCCTTTTTATGTTTAATGTTTGCCCATTTTGAATGTCCTGACATACGTTTTTAATTTTACCATTATAATTATTCATTCGTTTCTTTATGAATCTTACGGGAATATTTGAGTATAAGATCCTTAGCCTCATGTAAGTGCGGAATTTCATGAACAACAAAGCTTTTTTCTCCGGCCGTTTGAATGGTCATGTTCCCGAAATCAAACATGGTTGGAATAAATCCGGGAGTTTCCACGGTAACATCTTGTACGCGCTCTATCAAGAATTCCGAAGTTTCACGACTGAAAAGACCACGCTGTTCCAGATCGATAATACGTTTATCGGTAATAACCCACACATCCAAATAATAATTAATCCAGGATGTAAATAAAAACGCAACCGTAAAAAGAACATATAAAGTGAACAAAAGCCGTCCGAGCGGAATAACAATATCTTCACCGATATAAGGGGTAAGAAAAACACGGAGTAGAAAAATAAAAAATCCGCACACCAAAAAACCCAAAATAGCGGCAATATCTTTGGCAAGAGAAAACCAATGGCGATGGATTACCAGAAGTACTTGTTCGTTTGCATCAAGATGAAGAGGTTTTATAGGCATAATGAGGTGTGTTTTCTTTATATCACAGTAATGAAAGATCATTCCATGGTACGCGCAGAAAGAATATGATGGAGAGGATAATTAATATTCCTGAAACAACAATAAACGGCATAATAAAGTTATGTGTGGGATCTTTTTCAATCACATACGTACGTACATGATAAATAAGGGCAGCGGCAAACGCGATATATCCGCCCAATATAAGAAGAAAAATAATAAGACTTATAATAACCATGGTGCGTATAAGGCCTATAAAAGCTTTTTTTGATGTTCTTCCGGCATATGCACACCCATGTGATCGTATGCTCGTGCGGTGGCGATGCGTCCGCGGGGCGTGCGTTCTAAAAACCCGAGCTGTAAGAGGTAGGGTTCGTGTACGTCCTCTATGGTCTCTATTTCTTCGGCAGTAGAGGCGGCAAGCGTTTGTACCCCAACGGGACCGCCACGATATTTTTCGATAATGGCGGTTAAAATGCGCCGATCACTCGTATCAAGTCCCAGTCCGTCTATTTCAAGAAGTTGAAGAGCGGCGGTACTCATCTCGGATGAGATGGTGCCGGTTCCCCGCACCTCGGCGTAATCACGGCATCGTTTCAGTAGGCGATTTGCGACGCGCGGTGTAAACCTGCTTCGACGCGCAATTTCATGCGTAGCATCTGCGTCAATGGGAACGGAAAGAATATTTGCTGAACGGGTAATAATGCGTTCAATGTCATTTTCCGTATAAAAATTAAGACGAAATACACCTCCGGCAAAACGAGAGCGAAGCGGGGATGATAAAAGCGCAATACGGGTAGTTGCGGCAAGAAGAGTAAAAGGGGGTAGATCAAGCTGAATGACGCGTGCGGAGGGCCCTTTCCCGAGAACAATATCAAGAGAGCGTGATTCCATGGCAGGGTAGAGAATTTCTTCTACGAGCTTATTTAATCGGTGAACCTCGTCTATAAATAAAATATCTCCGGGGGATAGATTGGTAAGAATAGAAGCAAGATCCCCAACGCGTTCAATGGCAGGGCCGGATGTTATGCGAATTTGCGAACCCATTTCTTTTGCAATAAGATGAGCAAGTGTTGTCTTACCAAGTCCGGGCGGACCGTAAAACAACGCATGCTCCATGGGTTCTCCACGTTTCTTAGCCGCTTCTATAAATATAGAAAGATTTTCTTTTATGGTGCTTTGACCAATATAATCATCCCATGTTTGCGGACGCAGTGTCATATCGAGTGATTTGTCGTCGCGTTCACCGGCGGGAGTGAGAATATGTTCGTTTTTTAGTTCCATAATGAGTGAAGATATAGATTTATTTTGCGTGTCTTTTTATAGCGGGAACAGAGGTACATAAAATGTCGATAAAAGTAGGGGGTTGACTTTTCTTTTTAAATCTGTTATAAACTCTAAGAACAGCAAACAGCCAAAAAGGCGGTTTTTCTTTGGAAGCCTCCAGACAATTAAGGCCTATACACCTTACCTGGATCCTTTTGTTGCGGATATTCTGGTCGTCGCGTTTACGTGCCGTAGCTGGGGTACTCCCACGTTGGATTCTAAGTCCTTTGTACCTATGCGGGGACAATTGTCCGGAGGCTTTCGAAGAAAAAAACTACTATTCTCCCGTAACGCGTTCCACTTCCGAAATGCTCGTAATTCCCGCGAGCATTTTTAGTATACCATCCTGTTGCATGGTGAGCATGCCTTGTTTTTCTGCCGCTTCCCGTACGTCCGCTTCGGATGGTCGTTCAAGAATAAGATGCTCTATTTCATCATTAATACGAAATACCTCGAAAATGCCAATGCGTCCCGTGTATCCCGTATTATTACATGAGGCACATCCCTTAGCACGCCATATTGTCGCACCGGAAAGAGGAGGTGTGGTGTAGGGTTTAGGTAGTTCTCGTACCATTTCTTTTACACTCGCAAGCTCCTCGCCTTCAAGAATATACCCCTCTTTGCAATGTTCGCATAAACGACGGACCAGCCGCTGTGCCATGGCTATGTTAATGGCAGGGGCGATAATACTGGGATCTACTTCAAGATCAATTAGGCGCGGTATGGTTCCCGGCGCATTATTGGTGTGTAGTGTGGAGAATACGAGGTGTCCGGTAAGGGCGGCATGCATAGCAATCTCCGCCGTATCACGGTCGCGGATTTCTCCCACGAGAATAATATCGGGATCCTGGCGTAAAATAGATCGAAGGCCGTTGTTGAAATCATATCCTTTTTCGGTATTAACCTGTGTCTGATTAACACCGGTAAGATGATATTCAATAGGGTCCTCGATAGTGATAATATTTATGTTCGTATTGTTTACTTCTCGAAGAAAGGAATAAAGAGTGGTTGTTTTTCCGGAACCGGTAGGACCGGTTGTGAGAATCATGCCATTGGGTTTTTTAAGCTCTTCTTCGACAAGTATGCGAACCGGATCTTGCATTCCTAAATCCTTAAGACCAATATCTATTGTCTTCGGATTTAAAAGACGCATTACAATTGATTCCCCGTGAGGTCCCGGCAGAGTAGAGGTACGGACTTCTATATCAATATCATCCGTACGAATGGTAAATCGTCCGTCTTGTGCGCGATTTTTTATATTAAGCTTAATGCCGGACAGCAGTTTAATGCGTGAAAGGAGAAGAAGGTAAATACGCTCCGAGAAAAAAGTAACGTCTTCCAGTACGCCATCAATACGTACGCGAAGACGTGTTTCTTTTTCTTCGGCCTCAATATGAATATCCGATGTCCCCAGGTTAAGAGCTCCTTGTAAAAGCACTTCAAGTGTTCCGCTCGTTTTACGGTCTTCTTTTGCTTCAAGAAGGGGTGATAGGGTATTGGTAAGATCGGCAAGACTTCTTATGGTACGAGCCGCTTTGGTGATGTCGGACGTAGCGCGGAGTTCAACAACACCCTCTTCAACCGCTTTAACGGTTGATACTTCTTTATATTTTTCCCACGCCTTTTCCAGGCTGTGTGTGGAAACCAAAAAAAGTTGTGGTATGTAGCGTTTTCGTTTTAAGTCTTCCAAAAGAGCCTGTGCGGAATCATGATTAGGTGCACGCAAGCCGATTTTTATATTGCGTCCGACTATCTGAATAACGGCAAGTCCCGCATCTCGTGCGATGGATTCGGGAATAACGGCGAGTGAATCAGTATCAATAGATATAGTATCCAAATTTAAATAAGGGATGCCGTATTTTTCGGCAAGCATGCGTGCGAGATCTTCCCCTTCTTTTATGTGAAGCTCGCGCAGGTGCTCATCTACTTCATCTTCGCTAAATTCTGTCATAGAGAAAGTATATCATTTGTCATTCCGTTCTTGAAACAAATTTTCTCGAAGATAATCCGGGAAATGCCATACGCACAGGTATTTATAAGACGTTTTTTAAGAGTTTTCGTATTTCTATCTCCGCCTCGCTGAAAGTCGTGTATGATTCCAGAATAAGATATCCGTTTGTAAGAGGCGTTTTCGCTTCAAGAGAAATAATACGAAGCATCTCCCGATCAGATCCATATATAAGCACCTTTATATGATCTTGTTGCTTGGTTTTCATTTCTTCCTGCCATAAAACAATAGCCATAGAGGGAAGAGTTATAATGGTGCTCATATGTTCTACCAGCGAAGGAAGAATTGACGGTTTTGTTTCCGTTTTTTCAAAATCTTCTTTTGGGAGAAATGCCCACAGTACATCAATATCTTCATCAGTATGGGAACGTAACAGTGCGCGCCCTAAAAGTTTCATGTGAGCTTCATTCCAGGGGAATAATGCCTTTTCTTTAACGTCTACTGCGGGAGGGGATGTGTACGTATGCTTTATGTGTGAACGGGAGAGGTTAAGGATAACGCGCTCATTCTTAAACGGCGCATCATGCGTAAGAGTATTCGATAAATCTTTTTCGTCGGCAAATCCAAACGCCACAATGGCGTCACATGCCGGATAATGTTCCTCGAGATCAAAAGACTCTTTTGTTATGGGATGGTCCGGAGAAAGAAAAATACGTAAATGCCCATTTTGTTTTTCATACCGAAGTTCGCCTATGGGATTTTCTTCAATATTAAAAGAAAGCGCGACTTCTTTTTTAATTCCTTTTTCGGGAAAAAGATTCGCCCAACGTTTTTGCACAGCGGATGGCATATTCATTATATGCGCCCTATCATTAAGTCGCTCCTTGAGAGCATGAGCCGCAAGTACGTCGGTATCTTCCGATTCACTGCCAAGTAAAATACCTACGCGCTCAGATTTTGTAATAGTATCCAATAAAGATGATATATCACCATTTTCCATGCTTCATTCCTAGCATAAGAGGAAAGCGAGCGCACTATTGACTTTTTATATATTTAACAGTATAATGATAAAAATCTATTCTCGTTAAAAAAGGGGATTATATGGCAATAAAGAACATCGCTTTTTTGGTAGCCCTAATCTTTTTATTTGGTTCGGTAGACGTTTCTGAGGCTGGTGGTCGTAGGAGGCGCAATAATAGCGGTCGTACAGCAGCATTTGCCACTATTGGTACGGTGCTAGGTATGGGATTATTGCTTCGTTTTTTTAACAACAATAAACGAGAAGAAACGGAACGCCTTGCTATCAAAAAGGAATACGAAATGCAGGGCAAACAAGCGGAGCTGAATGCAGCGCTTGCCGCACCTAACGCACTGGGAGACAATAGAGAAACGTCCACTGTTGACCAAACGCTTCCGGGTCGCACGATTTTACACGCGCCGTTTCGGACGGCATCACCCAATCCTATTCCGCGGAACGATGGAAGTTTGTTGCGAGATAAAAAGAGGCGAGAATTCCATCAGAAAGCGCCGAAGTTTATTCCTCCACCACCTCCACCGGCAAAAGGGGAATTTAGGACGGAGCCGGCTCATTATGTGCAAGCCTCGCTTGGCGAGCGCAAGAGAAAGCCACAACTTCCTCGTATTGATACTTTGCACCAGCTTCGTGCAGAGCTGCCTCTTACGGATGAGTATAGAAACGCGCGCCTTGCGCTTTCTATGGGCATTGAAGAGGTAAGTGATCCGAATCGTGCGGCGTATAGCAAAAGTGAACTTCGTGCCGTTCTTGGAAATCTTAAGGAACTACAAGAACGTAGGCGTAGCCGCGCCCTCGACGATCTTGTAATGTATCTTTTATGGGCGGTTAGATAGGAGGATTAGTGAAGATAGTACTTTTGATTGCAATTATCATATTATCTGGGATATCATCGGTATCGGAAGCGCGATACTATAACAGGAGTTATAGGTCACGGTATTATAATAATTATCATTATAACGATAATTATTATAATAGATATCGATATAGGCACTGGAATGGGTGGTATGGACGCAACAATTATAACTATTGTTGCGATAGTGATAAAAGTACTGTCGAAACCGGACGAGAACGGTTTCGACAAAAAACCATTATCGAGAAAAAACCGGACGGATCATTCCGGTATGAAAATTCTCGATAAAACATGTTCCTTCATTTTAAGCGACATCAAAACAGGTGTCGCTTTTTTCTTTACCCGCTTTATATATGGCGTATATCTGCTACTATGCGTGCATATGGAATCAAAAGAATTTACCTCCCATTCAGAGGATGAAACAAAGGCCATTGCCCGTTCTATAGCGAAGGAACTTATGAATAATCCGCTAGAGGGAGCGGGAGCGTTGGTGGTGGCTCTTACCGGAAATCTGGGCGGCGGAAAAACAACGTTTACGCAGGGATTCGCTGAAGGTTTTGGTATTACGGAAACCGTTTTAAGTCCTACTTTTATCCTTATGAACACATACCCCATTCCTCTGTATACAACAACAAAAACACAACACGAATCCTTTAAAAATCTGGTGCATATCGATGCATACCGTCTGGACACCTCTATGCAGTTACACGCCCTTGGTTGGGAGGATATAATGAAAAGTATCCATAATATTGTTTTGATTGAATGGGCTGATAGAGCGCGAAAACTATTACCGGAACGGTATGTGGAGATACAATTTGAGGTTATTCATGAAAAAACAAGACGTATATTACTTAAGATATTATAATACTTCTTACTAATGGTTTCTTCCCAAAAAATAGAGCAACCGCGCAAGCTTCTTATTCTTCTGGATACGCATGCTCTTATTTACCGTGCATTTCACGCCTTACCTCCGCTTACATCACCGGCGGGGAAACCCGTAGGAGCTGTGTATGGTGTCGCTAACATTGTTCTTAAAATGCTGAAGGAGTATAAACCTGATTACATTGCCGCCGCATTCGATCGTGCGGAACCGACATTTCGCCATGATGCCTATGACGGTTATAAGGCGCAACGGGAAGAAGCGCCAGACGATCTCATTGCTCAATTCGGTACCACACGCGAGTTAATGGACGCATTTCATATTTCGACTTATGATGTTCCCGGTTTTGAAGCTGACGATATGATTGGCACCATCGTAACCCGTGTTTTAAAAGATACGGATGATGTTGATATTCTTATTATATCGGGAGATGCGGATTTACTTCAGTTGGCGGATGAAGATCGTGTGCGGATATATCGGCAGGGAAATAAAAACGTATCCGACACAACGCTTAATGCGGCGGGTGTGCGAGAAAAATATGGATTCGGACCGGAGCATATTGCGGATTATAAAGGATTAAAGGGGGATTCTTCGGACAATATTAAGGGTGTGCCGGGTATTGGGGATAAAACGGCAACGGCTCTCATTATGGAATTCGGAAGTATTGAAAATATTTACAAAGCGCTTTCCAGAAAAGATGCCTATCCGGCATTATTTAAACCGCGCGTGGTACGCGCTCTGGAAGAGTATAAGGAAGATGCTTTTTTTAGCCGTGACCTGGCGCGTCTCCATACGGAAGCACCTATATCTTTTGATCTTGAAAAAACATACTGTCCCCGGTTTGATACGGAACATGCTTATACTTTTTTGGAACAGCAGGGATTTCGCAGCCTTTTAGCGCGTTTGCCCAACGAAAACGGAAAAAAGGAGGAGGTGCTGGAAGATAAAAGCACTAAGCATAACGTGCATCAATGCACAAAAGATACGGAGGAAATGTTCATAAAGAGTGTTTCGAATATGCCGATAGTAGGATGGCTTCCTGACGAAGACCGCACCGGCGTTTTGATAGGAGATAAAAAAATGATATGGCATATTTCCGCCAAGGAATGTTTTCGCATGAAAAAAATGATACGGGACCTATTTAGCGATGCCGCTAAAAAGCATATTGCCCACGAAGCAAAAGATTTAATACACATCCTGCATGCGGCGGGCGTGGATTATGTTGCATTTGCCCATGATACGGGTATAGCCGCATGGGTTTTAGATCCCATCGAGCGGGACCTTACCATTAATGCTTTGGCGGATATGTATTTGGGAGTGGAATTGAAAGCATATGAAGAAGGTGTACTTTATTTGGAGGATATTACAAAAAAACAGGAGCAAAATCTTATAGCCGATAAGGTGGATAATGTATTTTATACAATAGAACTTCCTCTTATACCGGTACTTGCACGCATGGAAGAAACAGGTATAGCGCTTGATACAAAAGAGTTAGCCGTATTTTCCCGTAGGTTGGAAAAGCGCATAACGGAACGAGAAAAAACGATATATGCGCTTGCGGGAGAAGAGTTTAATATAAACTCGCCGAAACAACTTTCTGAAATTTTATTTGATACCATCGGCATTATGCCGGAGCGCATGAAAAAAACAGAGGGAGGAGCTCGCTCTACGCGTGCATCCGAACTTGTAAAAATGAAGGATATGCATCCGATTATCGATGAAATTTTGAGTTACCGGGAGGAAGCGAAACTTAAGTCGACTTATGTAGATGTTCTTCCGGTTCTTGTACATAAGGATACGGGACGCATCCACGCCACGTTTAATCAAACGGGAACCGTAACAGGGCGATTATCATCGCAGGATCCTAATTTACAAAATATTCCTATTAGAACGCCGTTAGGACAGGAGATTCGCCGTTCCTTCGTAGCGTCTCCGGGATATGTATTCATCGCGTGTGATTATTCGCAAATCGAACTTCGCCTCGTAGCATCTCTTTCGGGGGATGAAAAAATGATAACGGCGTTTAAGAACGGGGAAGATATCCATACCCGTACAGCGGCGGCCGTACACGCGGTTTCGCTCAAGGAAGTAACGTCCAGTATGCGTCGGGCGGCAAAGGTTATTAACTTCGGTATTCTCTATGGCATGGGGGCGGTAAGTCTTGCCGAGAATCTTGGCATAACGCGTAAAGAAGCGGATGTGTTTATAAAAGCATATTTTGCGGAATTTCCGCGCATAAAGGAATACATGAATGAACTTAAGGAACAAGCCGAAGAAGAGGGATATGTTGAGACATTATTTGGACGCAGGCGATATTTTAGGAATATGGCATCTTTAGGATGGCAGGCGCGGCGGGAAGCGGAGCGCATGGCTATTAATGCGCCCATTCAGGGATCGGAAGCGGATATTATGAAAATCGCAATGATACAGATAGCGGAAAAACTCAAAAAGGAACAAAGTAATAATACCGTGCGTCTTCTTATTCAGGTACATGACGAATTGCTGTTTGAAATAAAAGAAGACTTAGCAGATCATTACGCAAAAAAGATCGCATCCATTATGGAATCCGTATGCACGCTCGCCGTACCGCTTACGGTAGACAGTAAAAGAGGAAAAAACTGGTATGAATTGAGTGTATAAATTTACGTATGTTATGGCTACACTATTTGTCCATGATACAATACAGTGATGGAATCTTCGGAAAAAAACGTCACATCCGTACAAAAGCAATATATGGAATTTGACTCACGAAGAGTTTCGGTTACAAACTCGTTATTTTTTCGCATTTTTATATCCATTTTCGGCCTCTCCATTATTCCGGTTATTGTTTCGGGCATTCTCATAGCGGCGGCATATCAAGCCATTTTACGGGATTATGTACACGGCGGTATCCTGGCGATTGTAGAGCAGAATGTTCGTATTCAATTTTTATTAATTCTTCTTTTTATTGTTATTCTTGTTTCATTTTTTTCTTTTATTCTGGCACGCAGTATTACACGTCCCATACAGTTATTGATTAGCGCCACGCGCCGCATTACGGATGGCGATATGAATATACGCATTAAGCTTGATAGGAAAGATGAAATTGGAAAACTTGCCACATTTTTTAATATTATGGTTCAACGCTTTGTTGAAACACAAAAAAGAAATACAGCCATATCACGCATTAAATCACAGTTTGTATCTGTGACGGCGCACCAACTGCGTACACCGCTTTCGGCCCTTAAGTGGACAATACGTATGCTTCTTGACGGCGATATAGGGACACTGCAAAAACGACAAAAAGATTTGCTTATGCGCGGATACGATACAAATGAGCGCATGATACGATTGGTGAATGATTTTTTGAATGTTTCGCGTATCGAGGAGGGGCGATATGGGTTTCATTTTGATAAGATACAGATAAGAACGAGTATTAGTGAGGCTATTGAGGGAGTTTCTCTTGATGCCGCACGCCGACACGTTGCCATATCCACCGATCTGAAAATCCCTGAAGATCTTGTGATTGTTGCCGATAAAGAACGTCTTCATACCGTATTTACCAACGTTCTCGATAACGCGGTGAGATACAGTAAAGAGAACGGTTCCGTTATCGTATCGGCATTTATGCGTCCGGACGAATTACTGCAAGTAGATATTACCGATACGGGCATAGGTATTCCCGCGGAGGAACGCGACCGCATATTTACGCGCTTTTACCGTGCATCAAATGCCACGCGGCATCAAACAGATGGATCGGGACTGGGATTATTTATCGTACAAAATATTGTCGAACGTCATGGAGGCACGGTGTGGTTTACTTCAGAGGAGGACAAGGGAACAACTATTTCTTTTACCCTACCAAGTGATGGTAGGGATTTAAACGAGAAAAAGGATTCGTTTAAGGAATTTATGGACGCTGTATAGTCATGTTGCGTCATGATAGTATAAGATATACGCTAAATACCGATCATTATGAAAAAGCGCATTCTTGTTGTTGAGGACGAAAAAGATCACCTGAATATTATGGTGCATAAACTAGAACTTGAGGGATATGAAGCGCTTTCAGCGGAGGATGGCGCGGAAGGACTTCGTATGATAGAGGAAGAAAAACCGGATCTGGTGCTTTTGGATGTTGTACTGCCTTCGATGGACGGGTTTGAAGTATTGACTCGCATGCGCGAAAAAGGCATCACAATACCTGTGATTATTGTTTCAAATTCGGGGCAACCCGTAGAAATTGACCGCGGAACGGCATTGGGAGCGAAGGACCATCTTGTAAAAGCAGAGTTCAATCCGGGAGACGTTATAGAAAAAATTCGTATTCAGCTGGGGGAAGTGTCTTTATCGGAGGAGGAGAAGGAGAAAAAGAATCACGAGTCGTCCAGTAACGTTCCTATAGCGCATTATGTGCAAAATAAGGAAACAATTATTTTAATTGTTGAGGATGATAAATTTCTTCGGGACCTCATTGTGAATAAATTTTCGAAAGAAGGATTTACGGTACATGAGGCCGTCGATGGAGAAATGGCGTTATCCGTATTGCAGAAAGTCGCGCCGCAAATAATTCTCCTTGACCTACTTCTTCCGGGAATAGACGGATTTGAAGTTCTTCGGCGATTACAAGCGGATGAAAAACTTTCCGCTATTCCCGTTGTTGTCTTAAGTAACTTGGGTCAGCAGGAGGATATGGATAGGGCACGTTCATTGGGTGCGCGAGATTTTCTCATAAAGGCGCAATATACGCCAGGTGAGATTATTGTGCATATAAAGAAAATTCTTAGCGAAGCATACATTAATTAAATGTTTTAAATGAAGCCTGCGGATATATTCTAATTATGCTGTATTTTTTTTATGGGGACGATACATACCGGAGTCGGAAAAAACTTCGTGAGATTGAAGACCGTTTTCACGCACTTATGGGAGGAAAAGAGGCAAGTGTACGCATTGAAGCCGCATCGGAAGAGATTGCCTATATGCGTCGTACTATCGAAACACCATCACTGTTTCGCGATAAGCGTCTCATTATTATAGAAGGAAGTCGCGAAGCGTCGGCGGATATTCGGGAATATGTGGAAGAGCGCGTCCCGGCATATGCCGCCGATGAGGATGTGTATGTACTGTGGGAGAGGGGACTGGGAGATTCATGTAAAAAATTTGTTTCATTGGTAAAACAATACGCGACGAAAACACAGGAATTTAGCTCTTCGTCTTCGGTGGGAATACGTTCTTTTTTGGAAAGTGAGTTGCAGAGGCGGAAAAGAACTCTACCGGCCGATAAGAAACAGGAATTACTTGCGTATGCCGGAGGAGATTCTTGGCGTCTCGTCAATAGTCTTGATAAGGTTCTTTTGGAAGGAGACGGTGACACACATGAACGGGTATCCGGGCAGAAGGAATCCAATATATTTTTATTTACGGACGCCGTCGGTATGCGAAAAAAAGATCAAGCGTTTCAATTGTTTCATCAGTTTAAGGAAGAAGGTATGGCGCCGGATCAGATATTACGCGCACTGGCATGGCATGTGCGCGTTCTTGCTGTTGTTGCCGATCTTGTAGCGCACGGTGAACGGGAAAGTGATATTGCACGCCAGGCAAAACTTCATCCCTTTGTAGTTAAAAAGGCCATAATGCAAAGCAAGAAATTTAGCTTAGCGGAGCTTTCAAATTTTTATAATCGCCTCTCTTTGTTGGATACGAAAACAAAAGAAAACCGAGGGGATATATCCCTCGGCCTTCTGGATGTACTGCTTGCATTATAAATTAGGATCCTTTCTGTATGAGTTTTGCGAGGTAGGATTTTTTACGAGATGCAGTATTTTTTTTGAGAACATTTGTCTTTGCCGCCTTATCAATTGCTTTATACGCTTTTGGAAGGAGTACCACGGCTTCCTCTTTTTTACCCGCCTCCACAAGTTTTTTAATGTCTTTTGCGGTATCTCGAAAGGCCCGTGTTTTTTTCAGGTTTTGGATGCGGCGTTTTTCTGATTGTCGCAGGTCTTTAATTTGTGATTTTATATTCGGCATAGTTTTACGACTATAGCATATATACGGTTAATGTCAAAACCTAAATACGGGTGAGTATATCGCGCAGTTTTGCCGCTCGTTCAAAATCCAAGTTTGCCGCCGCGTCCAGCATTTCGTCTTCCAGTTCCTTTTTTAATTCCGTTACCGACCGTTTTTCTGTTTTTACGCGTCTAACAGCATCTTCAATTGTTTCCTCTTTTGCATGTTCAGGAAACCATTCCCGGACATCTTTTTGTATGGCGTGGGGAATAATGCCATGCTTTTTATTGTATGCGTTCTGTTTTTTGCGCCGGCGTTCCGTTATGCCCATAGCGCTTTTCATGGAATCCGTTATGGTATCGGCGTACATAATAACGCGTCCCGACAAATGGCGCGCGGCGCGTCCCATTGTTTGTATGAGTGTTGTTTCATTGCGTAGAAACCCTTCTTTGTCGGCGTCCAGAATGGCTACCAGGGAAACCTCCGGCATATCAAGTCCCTCTCGCAGAAGGTTAATACCAACGAGGGCATCAAATGTTCCAATGCGGAGCTTATTGAGAAGCGCGGGGCGTTCCAGTGTTTTTATGTCGGCATGAATATATTCGGCCTTAATACCGGCATCTCTAAGATAATCCGCAATATCTTCCGCAAGTCGTTTTGTTATAGTAGTTACAAGTGTTCGTTCTCCCCGTTTGGAGCGTATTTTTATTTCCTGAATCAGGTCCTGAATCTGGTTTTTTGTGGGGCGTATTTCTATTTCAGGATCCAGTAGTCCGGTGGGGCGTATGATTTGTTCTATAACGGGACCTTGTTTTAATTCGTATGAACTCGGAGTAGCTGATACATATATTGTTTGTGATACTTTTTCTTCGAATTCGGCGAATTGGAGAGGACGGTTATCAAGCGCCGATGGTAATCGAAATCCATGATCAACGAGAGTGCGTTTTCGTGCCTGATCTCCGTTATACATGCCGCGAATTTGGGGAAGCGTAATGTGTGACTCGTCGATAAAAACAAGGTAGTCATCCTTAAAATAATCAAATAAGGTATATGGCGGATCTCCCTTTTTTCGGAATGATAAATGACGGGAATAATTTTCAACACCAGACAGATATCCGGTATTTTTAAGCATTTCCATATCAAATCGCGTGCGTTGTTCCAAGCGTTCAGCTTCTAAAAGTTTTCCGTTTTTGCGAAAGACGGCAAGTTGTTCTTCCAGTTCGGTATAAATATTTGCAACAGCTGTGTCTATTTTTTCCTGTGGCGTGACGAAATGTTTTGCCGGAAATATACGCATGTCTTTTTGTGTGGAGGTGTTATTTATGCGGTCAATCTGATTGCCAAAAAATTCGATTGTCGTTATTTCCATGCCGGTTGGAGAGGTAATGGTTACCTTCTCTCCTTTCGCCGTGAATGTTCCGGGAAGGCTTTGTATGTCATTTCGGGTATATTGAAGAGTGGCAAGCGTTCGTAGGAAATCCTGCCGGCTAAGGGTTTCTCCCACACGAATGCGCGCACTCATGGCATCATATTCACGCGGATCCCCAATGCCGTAAATGCAGGAAACGGAGGCGACAATAATAACATCTTTACGGGAAAGAGCGGATTGTGTGGATGCGTGCCGTAGACGGTCGATAAATTCGTTTATACTCGCATCCTTTTCTATATAGGTATCTGTTTGGGGAATATATGCTTCCGGCTGATAATAATCGTAGTAAGATACAAAATAGTGTACGGCGTTTTCCGGAAAGAACTCCTTAAATTCCTGATAAAGCTGTGCGGCAAGAGTTTTATTATGGGAAAAAATGAGGGTTGGTTTTTGAATACGCTCAATAACATTCGCCATGGTGAATGTTTTTCCGGACCCCGTAACACCCAGAAGTGTTTGATAGGGCTTTCCTTCCCGAATACCGGCCGCTAAGCTTTCAATAGCAGTGGGCTGATCTCCGGTAGGTTTGAATGGTGATGAGAGATGAAATTTTGACATAATAACGTAGCCATTATACAGTATGGTGAGGAAATGAAAAGGAATGGAAATTATCTATAAGCGAGCCGCGGCTTCGCTTTTTTCTTTCATTAAAAAAACCTATACTACCAATATATCCTGACCGTTAGCATCTAATACTGAACATATGATATCACGCATTGAAGGCATGATTGTACTCAAGGGAAATCGGTTTCTTGTTATAGATGTGGGCGGCGTGGGGTATAAGGTGTTCGTAGCGCCCGAGACCCTTAGAGCCATTCCGTCAGATCAGGGTTCTATAGCATTGTGGACGCATACGCATGTGAAGGAAGATGTTTTGGATTTATACGGATTTCCAACTTTTGCTGAAATGAGTTTCTTTGAGACGCTCATTTCGGTTTCCGGCGTAGGACCGAAATCAGCGCTGGGTATTTTGGGTGTTGCTCCTCTCGATACCCTGAAGCGCGCAATAGCATCGGGAGAGACGATATATCTTACCAAGGTGTCCGGTATCGGTAAACGTGTGGCGGAAAAAATCATAGTGGAGTTACGAGATAAGCTAGGTGGAGACACGATGAGTGATGAGGTGCGTGAGACTATGCAGGGAGATGCCGATGTTATTGATGCTCTTCTTGCTATGGGATACGGTCAGCGAGAAGCACGCGAGGTTATTCAGAAAATTCCGGCAGACATTACGGAAACAAAAAAACGTCTCGCGGAAGCACTTAAAATTATGGGAAAAGGACAATAGTATTATGCAGGAACCGACAGAAACAATATTGCGTTTTTTCCGCCGCTTAATTCCGGAGCGGCTCTTTATTATATTTCAGCCGTACTACCATAAAATTCTTTCGGGCTTTGCTTCTATGCTTTATCGCCGACCGTCGAAGAATCTTATCGTTATAGGTGTTACCGGTACAAACGGAAAATCAACTACGGTAGAGTTTCTTTCCGAAATTCTTACGGAGGCTGGGTATCGTGTGGCGTCGACATCCTCTATTCGTTTTCGTATTCACGACCGTGAAAAAACAAATACAGCGAAGATGACTATGCCGGGGCGGTTTACATTACAAAAGTTTTTACGCAGTGCTGTGCGCGCCGGATGCACGCATGCGGTTCTTGAAGTAACATCCCAGGGTATACGGCAATTTCGGCATGCAAATATTGATTTTACTATAGCGGTTATTACAAATATAACCCCCGAACACATAGAATCACACGGATCTTTTGAAGAATACAGAAAAGCAAAGGCGGAGCTGTTTGCTTTGGCACCTATTCACGTTCTTAACAAAGACGATAAAGAGACGTACGATCATTTTTTGCGCATACCCGCTGATGAGCGGCATGTGTACAGTGTTCTGGATATTCCTAAAAAACTGCATCTGAAGATACCGGGTGAATTTAATAAAGAAAATGCGATGGCGGCCCTCACCGCGGCGCGTGTATTGGGTGTCGATGATAAAGTAAGTATGCGCGCCCTTTCACAAATAACATATATACCCGGGCGCCTGGAGATTATACAAGAAGAGCCGTTTGGTGTTGTAGTGGATTATGCTCATACGCCGGACGCACTGGAGAAGGTATACGAATCTTTTGATGTAGGCACGCATAAACTTATTTGCGTTCTAGGATCCACCGGTGGCGGGCGGGATACTTGGAAGCGTCCGGAACACGGACGCATTGCCGCGGAGCATTGCAATAGTATATTTCTTACCGATGAAGATTCTTATGACGAACCTCTGGATCATATTTTAAAAGATGTGGAAAGGGGTTTTTATAAAGCACCGTCCTTGCAGACAAAAAAACTTCATTATGAAAAAATTTCCGACAGAAAAAAAGCCATTGAAAAAGCCATTATGTCGGCACAAAAGGGAGATGTTGTTATTATTACGGGGAAAGGTTCCGAATCGGTTATGATGGGGCCGGACGGTACGCGCATTCCTCACGATGATAGGGAGGTGGTACGCACGATACTGGCACAAAGGAAAAAAAATCATGGAAATGGAAAAGGAGGTCTATCTCATACTGCATAATATCCGCAGTCTTCATAATGTAGGGTCCTTATTTCGAACAGCGGATGCGGCCGGCGTTGCGGGTATTATCCTTACGGGGTACACATCAAAGCCGATTAGTGCACTCGGATATGTTCGTCCGGAGATTGCAAAAACAGCGTTGGGAGCGGAGCATGTCGTATCATGGAAATACAAAAAAAGCATAAGAAATGTCGTATGCCAGTTAAAAAAAGAGGGCGTTTCCGTTGTGGCGCTTGAGCAGGGTGAACAAGCGGTCGATTATAGAGCATACGTGCCAGCATATCCCATGGCGCTTATTGTCGGTAATGAGGTGCGTGGTTTGTCAAAAGCATTACAGAAACAATGCGATACGGTTATTCACATTCCCATGCGGGGAGTAAAGGAGTCATTAAATGTTTCGGTGGCGGGAGGAATTGCTCTTTTTGAGCTAATGCGCTAAAGGTAATATATAGAACAACGTTGAAAACATATCTTGTTTTCCGTATATTGCATACCATATACTATATATCATGAATGAAATCGTACTTGATATCGAAACAAAAAAATCATTTCAGGAAGTGGGGGGAAAAAACAATATGCATCTCTTGGGCGTATCGGTCGTTGGCGTGTATCAGTATGCCGACGATTCATTTCGGGCGTATGAAGAAAAGGATTTTTCCGAACTTGAACAGGTCCTTAAAAACACATCGCGCGTTATAGGTTTTAACAGTAAATATTTTGATTTTCCTGTTTTACAACCACACATACAAATTGATTTAAAGTTGATTCCGCACCTTGATCTTATAGAGGCAACGCAAGATCACTTGGGTTTTCGCGTATCCCTCGATAATTTGGCAAAGATTAATTTAGGTGTGGGAAAAAGCGGGCATGGTTTGGATGCGATAACCTGGTGGCGGGAAGGGAACATAGAAGCCATTAAAAAATATTGCCTGGATGACGTTCGTATTACGCGTGATATTTATGAGTATGGAAAAAAACACGGTAAGGTGGCGGCGGAAACACGGACCGATCCGCGGGTAGATATACCGGTACATTGGGAAATCGCAAAAGACGACCCGCGATATGTACAGGGATCTCTCTTTTAATACATAAGAAAGTGAAAAAGAAATACCACCCCTCAAGGGCGGTATTTCTTTTGAATCTTAATAATGTATGGTGGGCGATCATCTTTTACCTAGAACTGAATTATTACCTAAATACCACGAAAAGTACAATTTAGTGTTGATTTGCAACGAAATTGATACATTAATTAAAAGAATTGCTTGCAGAAATTAATAGACAAACAAAAAAGCACCACCAAGGCGGTGGTGCTTTTTTTAGATGGCTATGACCCCAATAATATTCGTAAGTTTGCTGACATTGAGACCATAATGTTATCCATCATCTCATATGCATCTTCATTGGTAGAATATTTAATTTTTGCTTCTCCCATTGAATAAGCCAAGAATGATACTGCGTTTAGCAGGTCTTTATTATCCTTGTTTTCAAGGATAAAACGTCGGTAAAATGGATGGGCAATATTCCATAGAATAATTGTCTTTTTACCTTGTTTTTCTACGTCAAATATAATTCCCGCGCTTCCAAAATCATGTAATTCAAACTTTGCTATTTCAGGAAGAGATGGGCGTCCTCTGTGTTTATCTGTCTCCGGCGTTTTATTTTCTTCTTTCTCTCTTGCTTTTCGTGTTCTTTTTACAGGTATTTCCTTTTTTGCGTCAGACACATCAAGGAGTTTTCTGCTTTGAGCTATAGCTTTTTCAGCATCACTAAAGTTTAAATCTTCTGACTCTTCTACAGAATGGATTTTTCGGAAGCGGTTCCGAAGAGTATCGATTTGCGGCAATACATCATTTTTCAACTTGTCTAACACCGCTTGTGATGGTTTCACACCATGTTTGGAGTAATTAACACCCATAGCCTGATCTAATGTTCCCGGGAAGAATATCTCAACTCGTACTCGGTTTAGATCATTGTGTTTTGAGAAAATATTTAGCGTTTCCCCACCAGAGATTTGTCTATGGTTCCTAATTAGATAAAATCCTTGATTTGTTTGATTGAGTTTAAGTTTCCTGTTTATTGATTGGTCAAACATGGGAAGAACATGGATCTTAACAACTATTTCTTCTTCTCCAATGTTTGGAACTTTAATCGAAAACTTTTCACTACTGTAAAGTTCAGACCGTTTTTTATATTCATCCACCAAAATACCATCTTGCCACATGGGATCCACAATATCAACTTTAGAGTTGTTAACTGTAATAACTTTGCCCGCGCGGAGAAACTCTCTGAATACTTCACCAAAATACTTACTTACCCTGTCAGAAAGCTCATTAATATCCGTATAATTAACCTGATCACACTTTTCAATGATTAGTACCGTTCCGCATTTATCCAACCCATATCCTGCCGCAATACGCATATCCTCTTTGGATGATTTCTCCCTGTAAACCTTAAAGTCATTAACTTCCGCCATATAATCCAAATCCATAATACCGGTGAGCATATCTTGTCCTTCCTCTTTGGTGTATATAACAACCCTTCTTCCTATGGATATAGATGCGGTTACAAGCCCCATCCCAAACCTACCAAGGTCTGACTGGGTATCACGGGAAGTTAGAGATCCTAATTTTAGTGCTTGTTCTAATACATCTTCACTCATCCCGATCCCGTTGTCTGCAATAGATACCCGATAATCCTCCCTGTTTTTTTCAATTTTTATGTCTATAAGACTGGCGTCAGCATCAAGCGAATTATCTACCAAATCAGCTAAAGCGATGCTGTTATCATAGCCGCTAAATCGAAGGGACTCCATCAGTTTAGAGGCGTTAGGAGTATTATTCCTAGAGAAGTTTTTGTATTCCATTTTATTTGACCTCGATAGCTATTAACCACCAAGATCGGTTAATTTTAATAAACAAAAACAGACCACATAGAGCGTCTGTGTACGTTAAAAATATTATGGATCCATAAGCTTTTAGATTAGGCCTCGATAACGCCGTAGCGCCACCAAAACACTGCTTATAATTTAATATCTCCAGTATACATGATGAGATTTTTTTGTCAAGCGCATGTGATCATGTATAGTGAAGACATGTTTAGAAACGAGGAGAAATCTGAACACAAAGACCTGCCCACCACACTAGAGTCCTTGGACACGGGTGATGGGCTATACATTGCTATTGGTGATCCATTGCCCAACGGAGACGTAAAAGTAAACTACTTTTACAGCAATGAGATACCTAAACTGAAAGCAAAAGTTGGAAATACTGTGCGCCAAATGAAAATCTCGTATGACTCTGTTGCGTACGACAACAATCAGTTGCTACATCTTTTATTTGGAAAAACAAAAAAGTTTCGTGAACAAGTTAAAGAAAAAAACTAACCCGGATAATGTTTTTGTTGACAGCAAAGAACTTGTTGAGTTTCTTCATGGTGCCATTCGCGCCAAAGGAAGAACGACGCAACATACGCAATTTTCAGTAAGAGAAGCGATATTTCTATCCGAACTTATTTTACACAAACAAAACGATCTAGTCCTATTTGTAATTGCGGACTATATGGCTGATAACTACCACAGTAGAGTTTCTGTATTTGCAAATGGTGCTTCATTCAGACGATTGCAATTCTTCAAACAATTTCTTTTGCATAAAGGAAATGCTACTAAAGCGGCAATTGGTGCTGGCTACAGTCCAAAATCAGCCAAGCAACAGGGTCATAGATTACTTCGTTGGATACAAAATAATCAACACAAATCAGTATCTGGGTTTCCTCTATAAGTCATCAAAAGTAAGCATTTTACTCGAACCAATAGAAACTCTTGCCTAAAGTAAGCCGGATCCACTGATTTGCTATCAATGGCATATTTAGTGATTTTGTTCTTTGGCTTTACTCGAAAAAGTAATCCCTATCCCAAGCAACACGATGAATACACTCAATTGAACCAGCCCATGGAGCGAGAAAGCCTCAAAAATGAAATTAAGTATATAACCAAGATAAGGAATAAACACTGTCCAAGTTGGGGGAGTAGGGATCGCAAAACCAAACAAATCTCTTGCAAACGGCTCATCAGGTTCTTTAGAAACTATCATTGAAAAACTTATGAGGAAAACGATAGCAATCCCGATAAAAAAATTGCCAACAATTCTATTTAATTTTAACATATTTTCGCGTAGGTTTTAAGCTAATAATTGCTCACACAAAAAGTCCGCATAACACACATCGACAATTCTTTTCGGATACTGCGGGATATTCCAAAGAATAACTTATTGATTACATACTTTCAGGCATCACTACGATAACCACACAAGGCGCACAAATATGAGATAACCAAGCAGTAGAATTACCGTTATTGGTGTAAAAACCAACATCATTCGCCATTCTTTTTTATCTTTTGTTTTGTCTAAACGCATAAGCGATATTGTGCCGGTGGCAACAGCAAAGATCATAAATACGATGGTCAGATACAAAGACGCAACAAAAAGGTTCTCGGAAGCAAAGAACAGGAAATCATCCAAATCTTCATGCCTTTCTAACCAGTCTGACAAGTATTCATACCTGTATACAAAATCATATAACCAGTCAAACGACGACGGCAAAAATGTTCCTATCCCCACCCACAGTAATCCAATAACATACAGCACAATGAAAACGAGAGTAAGTTTTGAGTATTTATTTGTTGTTGAAAACATATTCATGGTTTATATTATTTTCCTCTAATAAACAAAGTTTTTATCCTATGGCGTAGTAGTATCAAGATCCCCAAAATTATGAAAACGAGCCTCAACAATGGTTCGTCAGTAATATCACCCCCTACTTTTCCAAGAAAAACGCCGGGAAGTAAACCAACTACTACCAGCAAATAACCAAACAAGTCCCATTCGGAGCGATTATTTTTTTTGTAATTTTCTAGCGACTCTTTGTCAGTTATTGTAGACTGAAAATAATCTTCTCGCGCTTTTCCTTTTAGAAAAGGTGGGATTGGCTTGCCTACCAACTTAAAGTTAGGTTTGTACAGCTCATCCTGCTTTTTTTCGTTTTGATTTTCCATGTTCGCGTAGGTTTTAACTATTAAAAGTTGGCCACAAAAAAGGCCGCACAACTCACACCGACAATTCCTTTCGGAATTGTCCAGCACCCTTTCGGGTACTGACCTACGCGAATAAGTGGCGGTCATGCGACCATCTTTATTCGCGTAGGATTTGATACCATACCTTTAGAAATCTAAAGGGTTAGGTTTGTAAGTATAATTATATAATCACAATTGTGATAAGGGAAGCTGATCTTCTTTCTTCAAGCTCATTTCTCTATAGATCTTCTTTAAGCTTTCCTTCGCATATCTTATAAAAGTATCATATTCTTCTTTTTGCCTATCAACTTCTTTCAAGAATGCCTCATACATTTTAAGAGACCCCGGCATGTTGTTATTCTTTTCGTACATTAAGCCTTGTACAAAAAGAAGCTCTTTTTTGCTTTGATATTTTTTATAGTATTCAGCTAAAAACACTAATACACTATTGAGCGTAAAATCCGTTACATATCCATCAAGTGCCTTCTTATACAAATTAAACGATCTTTCAAAATTGCCTTCAAGTAAAACAAGAAAGGCTTCGCTATATCTCCAAGCACTATCAGGTAAACTACTGTTCCTATTTTGTTTTTTAATTTGTTTAATAACTTTTTTTGACCCCAACACATCTCCTTTTTCAAAAAGGTATAAGGCTTTGCTTAAACGCGCTCCGTAATGATTTGGCAGTATTGCTAAAGCTTTTTCATTTAAATCAATGGCATTGTCCAAGTTACTTAAAAAATACTGCTGTGTTCCAAGAATACTATTTGTTTCTGCAAGCCAAAATGGAAGTCTCTGAAAAACCGGACTTAAATCTTTTCGTTTTTTCAGATCAGAATGTAGAATGTTATATAAATCACTGTGGAGCTTTTTATGTGTATTAAAATCACCACTCAAATGTGCGGCGATACCAATAACATAAAGTGCTATTTCTCTTATGTTTTGTGCAGTCACAGGAATAGCACCCAAAATATCCCTAGCTACGAAATCCCATTTCTTATCAATTAACGCCTCTGTGAAACTTTGAGCAACAACTTGTTGTTGTATTTTTTTCAACCGCCGATGTCTTACCATAAAACGAAGATCAAATCTATATTGATCTTCATAGTTCAAACTTTTGCCCCAAATTACAAATTGTCCCCGTGTTTTATTTGAAGCAATCTTTGCAGTGTCATCATCCACAACTTTCTTTGCATGGTAATCTTCTAATTCGATTAACTCAATAAAAGCACCACTCTCTATTCCCGATAATATGCTTTGGAAGTTGTCTATGACGTCTTGTTTCACCTTGCGAGCGTTTTCTGAATTGTCTCTAATTGCAATTACAATGCCGATGTTCTCCTTTTTTCTTTTGGGGTACCGAGTATTTACAAACCATATTATAAGAGAAAAAATTGCCAACAATAGAGCGCCAAATGTAACCATCTCCCATAGATTTTTTATGATTAGGTCGTCTGTTGAGTCTTTTAACACAAAAGATAGAAATTGCCTACCAGCATAGAACACTGCAAAAAAAATCACAACCCCAGTGTACTTTTCATACCAACTCTTCTGTATCCACTCAATTATGCTCTGAATATCTTTAAAACTCATTTGAAGTTATTTTAAGAAATGCTCTATATCAACCTTTCTATACCGTCTATCGCCGCGTGTACCATACCGTATTGCCCTTAAAATGCCTCTATTATCCCAGTTACGCAGGGTATTGGGGTGAACACTCAAAATCTCACTCACTTGCCTTAAAGAGAGTATTAGGGGCAAATCTTTGAAATTGTCTTGTTGTTTTTTCATACAAGATAACTTACCATAAGTTTACATTTCTTTTTAAGGAAATACAAGGCTTTATATACTAATATAGTATAGTTCTATACAAGATCTCTTATTTATACAAATAGATGCAAAAGGACGATACACAACAAGGAATACAGCGAGTGGCCATATACATAAGGGTATCCACCGAAGAACAGGTTGAAAAATATGGCCGCGATCTGCAAGAGTCAGCTATCAAAGCACTTATAGCTTCGAGAGGTCATCTTGATAATAAATTGGTTTTTGCGGGTGAAGATTATATCTATTTTGATGAGGGTATTAGTGGCACAATGCGAGTTGAAGAGCGTCCCGCATTCACGCGATTAAAAGAAGATATACTTAATTCCTTGCCGGAGAACAGACCGTTTGATGCTGTTGCTGTTTATAAAATAGACCGTTTTGCTCGAAGGTTAAAAATACTTTTAGAGATCATTGATTTTTTTGAATACAACAACATTAAGTTTTTGTCGGTCAACGAAAGTATCGACACATCAACACCTTTCGGTAAGGCAATGCTTGGTATTATTGGTGTCATTGCTGAACTAGAAATTGAAACCATTAAGCAACGCACACAAGCTGGACGGGATGAAGCAGCTAAAATTGGTGTTGTAATGGGTAATGCATCTTTGTTTGGTTTCAAGAAGACTCTTGAAAAAAGAGCAGAAATCTTTGAGCCAGAAGCTAAAATTGTGCGCTTAATTTTTGGTTGGTTTTTGCAAGAAAAACTTGCAGTTGGATTGATTGCAATCCGCCTTAAAGATATGAAATATCTATCACCAGAAGAGTCGGCAATCTATTACGGAAAACGTGGGGGTAAAAGCAAGAAAAAGAATAATCCATTCCATTGGACAGTTGGTGCGGTGCGAAGTATCCTTTCTGATGAAATATATGTGGGCGTTTATTACTACAACAAATCAAAAGGTCGTAAGCGATTACCAAAAGAACAATGGAAAAAATCCTCTTATGCCGTACCACAAATAATTGATAATCTTACTTTTGAAAAGGCGCGCAGGCGTTTAGAACAGAATAAACACGAACGCCCCGTTACACATTCAAATCACACATATCTTTTAAGTGGTTTGCTCACATGTGATGCATGTTATGAACCAAAACGAGATCATGCAACTGGTAGAAAGTATTGGGTTGGATCTCGAAAGAAAATAGATGGCAGTGGTACATATACACATGCCTATAATTGTGGGAGAAAAAATAGGAGTAAGTACGATATTGATGCCTTATGCACAACCCTGCCGTTACCTGCTAATGAGATAGAAAAATACATTGTAGCATTTACAAAAAATCTTCTAAAAAATCCAATTACTACATTTGAATACCAAAAAAGATTAGCATCTACACAAAAAGGTATTGAACATTTAGACAGACAAGAAAAGGAATATATTGAACTTATTGACGGGTTGCCGGGAAAAATGAGCAACCTCCGAGAACAACACGCTAACGGATTTATCAATATGGAGACACTAAAACAAGAAATGAATGAAGCGAATGGTGATTTAAAAAAATATAGACAAGAGTTGGATCTCATTCGGCAAAGAAGATCGGAAAGTTATCTCTCAAAAAACTACATAGAAAGCATCGGGTTGTTTTCAAAGCGATATAAAACTGCCCTCAACGATATTTTCGGAAATAGAGATGAGATATATCAGATCCTTCATGCACTAATAGAGGAAATTGTCGTTTACTCACGCCCACTTAAAAAACGAGATGTTGTTGCAGGAATAAAAAGAGAGAACCAGCTAATCCCGGATCGGTTACACATTAAACTAAAACTGCCCCAAGAGATACTTCAAGAGCTTTCGGTTCGTAGTGAAAAATCATCTCTGGTGGGTGATGTAGGACTCGAACCTACGGCCTTCTCGGGTCTTTTAACGTTACACTGGTGGGCGCACAAGGACTCGAACCTTGGACCTTCTCGGTGTAAACGAGACGCTCTAGCCAACTGAGCTATGCGCCCCCACCAGTGTAACGTTAAAAGTGTAAACGGTTTAAAGACACGGGGATGTCTTTAAACCTCTAGCCAACTGAGCTAATCACCCGGAAGATTATATTATAAAGTGTAAACGATTTAGAGGCATTGCCATGTCTCTAAACCTCCAGTCAACTAAGTTATACGCTCAAATTGTTCCTAATTTATACCGCAATAAGGATTTTTATGCAATAAACGGTAATTTAATTGAAGATAGTTTGCATATGTGCCGCGGGTCAGAATCGAACTGACGACACGAGGCTCTTCAGGCCACTGCTCTACCACTGAGCTACCGCGGCAATATGTATAAGATATAGCATGCTTTAATAAGAAAATCAAAAATATTTTATTGAATAGTACTATAATACCCGGCATATGCCGGGTATTATAGTACTATTCTTCTTTTGTTTTAACGCGCACCCGTTGAGTACCGGATCGCTTATTTAATTTAGGCAATTTTACGGTAAGAAGTCCATGTTTAAACGATGCCTCCGCATTATCGGAGTCAACTTCTTCGGGAAGGAGTATGGAGCGAGAAAATAGTCCCCAATAGAGTTCCTGATAGTAATGATCGTCGGATTTTGCCTCATCATGATGCGCGCGTTTTCCACGAATGGTTATCATGTCCTGCGTTATAGAAACATCCACGTCGTCAGGTTTTACGCCGGCCATGGGGGCCTGAATAACAATATGGGATGGTGTCTGATATACATCCACCGTAAGCTGTCCCTCATGATCCTCTACTTCCTCAAGCCATTCTTTATTACCGTCATTATCATCATCGCCATTGTCTTCAATGGCAATAGTAGTGCTTGCAACACCTGCTTGAGGAGATTCATCGGTATCGTCTTCTTCTTTCGATTCGGTATGTTCGTCATGTACTCCCGTCAATTTTTCAAAAAATGAACGATCGTCGTTAGACATACATATTAAAGGTTATTTGTAACACGTTGAAATTTTCTTAGCTTCTTAACTTTATCAAAAGCAAAAATAAGAACAACGCCGGTAAGAACGAGAACTCCCAGGGTCTGGCTTATGCCATCACTTGAAATATCCTCGGACATTACCAGTACGTTAAATATAGCATGAAGGATGGTGGCAAGTACAAGCCCCCACCATGTGTAACTTTTCCGGTGTTCCGGGGTATAAAATGAAAGCGCTATCATATAGCCCACGATACCGGAACTTACGGCATGCAGGAGTGTGGCGCCCAAAAAACGAAGATTTCCTACAATAAGTCCTTCAAAAACACTTGCACCGAATGCCGGAAGAAGAAAGAGCATGTTTTCAAAGGCGGCAAATCCGAGAGATACGGTAATAAGGTAGATCATGGCATCCACAGGTTCATCAAAATCGCGTCCTTTCAAAACGAGTTTTTTTGCACTTTTATATTTTACATATTCTTCTGTGGCGGCAAATGTGACGATAAGAAATAAATTGGCTATAGATGCAAATGCCGCAAGGGGAGGGTGATTTATTGCACACAAGGTAGATTCGTTTGGCGGAAAAAATAAAAATGCGTTTATGCAATAAAAAAACGATTCCGCAAATAAAGCAAAAGGGATGGCGATACCGCCGGCAAGGAATGCCTTAAATATAAGCCGCTTTGGTTCGGGATGAATATCTTCTCTTAACCAGAAGAAAAGCCAAACAAGAGCAGGAATAAGACCGCCTAAAACAGCATACAAAAGTTGTGTGCCAAAAGATGTCATAGTGTATGTCTTGGAAAAGATAGGCAAAAATAAATATTTTTTGGCATTATCTTATGGATTATAGAGCATGCTTTCAAGAAGGCCATGTTTCTACTAACAAGAGTTCTTTGTCTTTTTTTGGCATGTAGCGCCAAATGGCTTCCGTTACAAACGGAATAAAGGGATGAAGGAGCTTTAAGAGAGTTTCAAGGATTTCATGAAGCACCCAAATCGCGGCGTCTCTGTCCTTCGATTGTTTCTTGGCAAGGCGCGGCTTCGATTCTTCTATAATCGTATCAGCAAACGTATGCCAGAAATAGTGATAAAGCTTTTCGGCGGCAAGATATAATTTATACGATTCAATATCCGATGTTATCTCCCGAGCAAAAACATGCAACTCTTCCAGTATCCTTTCATCCTCTTTTGTAAGAGGGGGTTTTTCCGAAAGATTGGTATCATGAATATTCGAGAGGACAAAACGGCTTGCATTCCATATTTTATTGGCAAAATTGCGATATCCGCGAATCTTATCTTCCGACATTTTGAGATCATTTCCGGGACCATTTCCTATGATAAGAGAAAGACGCGTTGCATCAGCGCCGTATAGGGTAGCCATATCAAGCGGATCAATGCTGTTTCCCAGAGATTTGGACATTTTACGTCCCGTGCTATCCCGCACAAGACCATGGAAATATACCGTATGAAATGGAATGGTTCCCGTATGAAAACCGCTCATTAAAATCATGCGGGCAACCCAGAAGAAAATAATGTCATATCCGGTTTCAAGAACATTGGTGGGGTGATATATCTGAAAATCACTCGTATCTTCCGGCCATCCGAGTGTGGAAAATGTCCAAAGACCCGACGAAAACCAGGTATCTAGCGTATCGGGATCCTGGTGAACTGTTCCTTTGCAGTGGGGACATGCGGTAATTTCCTCAATACTTACAATTGGTTCCGCGCAAAGAGGACTTATTTTTTTATCAGAACCGGAATATTCGCAGTACCACACCGGAATTCTGTGTCCGAACCAAATTTGCCGGCTAATACACCAGTCACGAAGATTATTGATCCAGTTAAAATATATTTTTTCAAACCGATCCGGCACAAGCGCTATTTCCTTGCTTTCAACGGTAGTTTGCATTATTTTTTTCAGTGACGTTTCCGTGCCGGCAGGAATGTTCCGCATGGTTGAATGTTCATGCTTAAACGGCGCGTTTACATCGACAAACCATTGTTCCATAATTTGCGGCTCAATCGTGCCGCCTCCACGACTATTTATGGCAATGCGGTGCTGATAAGTTTCATCTATTTTTTTCACCAACCCTTTTTCTTTCAGTTTTTCAATAATTTTTTCGCGCGCCGGTATAATTTTCATACCCGCAAACTCTTCACCGGCACCGGGAAGTAGTTTTCCGTAATAATCAATAATCTGCTCCTTATCTAAGTTGTGTCGCTCGGCAATATCAAAATCGGTTGCATCGTGCCAAGGAGTAATGGTCATAACACCGGTCCCGAATTCTCTATCAATTGCCGTATCTTTAATGATAGTCGCGGTAATGGGACCGTTAATCCATTCAAGATTAATTTTCTGTCCGTCTTTATATTCTGCGTACCGTTCATCATCCGGATGCATGACAACATACTTATCGCCAAACTTTGTTTCCGGGCGCGCGGTTCCTATAACAAATGGACCGTATTTCAGATAATAAAACGGCGCCGCCTCATCTTTATAATCAAGCTCATCATCAGAAACCGTGCTTTGCATTTTCGGATCCCAGTTTACTATTCGATGTCCGCGGTAAATAAGTCCGGCATCATACATGCGCTTGAATGCCGTGCGCACGGCATATGAGCGTTTCTCATCGAGCGTATATGCCTCGCGCGACCAGTCCAAAGAAAACCCCATTTTTTTAAGCTGGTTTACGATAGTGTCATGGCTATCCTTTGCAAATGTTTCCACGCGCCGCAAAAATTCTTCGCGACCCAAATCGTGCCGGTTCTTTTTTTCTTTCTTGTATATTTCCCGCTCTACTTTTTCCTGCGTGGCAATGGCGGCGTGATCCGTTCCCGGCAACCATAATGCTTTTTTACCCCGCATACGCCAAAATCGTACAAGAATATCTTGTACGGTATACATCGCATGTCCCAGGTGAAGTGTTCCCGTTACATTTGGAGGAGGAAGAATAATGGTATAGGGTTCTGTTCGTTCACCCGGTAGGTTGTCCGGATTAAAAAATCCCGATTCCACCCATTGATTATATATAACTTCCTCTGTTTCCCTGGGATTATACGGTTTTTCAAAATCCGATAGATTATAAGACATAACGCTATACTAGCACTGCTTTTACCGTATCTACAACCGCATCCGCGCTTCCGGCCGAAGAGTTTTCCATATGCTTGTCGTGGCGTCCGCGCGGTGGATATAAGAAGCAATCGCTATCATGAGTGCGTTATCGCCCGTTAGGCGGGTGGACGGCAAAAAACAGGCGGTATCAGGAGGAAGTTGGTTGTTAATTTCTGCGCCTAATTGTCTGCGCAACTGGTCATTGGCGGCAACTCCGCCGCCGAGCAGAATTGCCCGGGCGCCATGCTTCTTTGCCGCCCTCATTGTTTTTGTAACGAGAACTTCCGTAACCGCATCCTGAAATTCCTTTGCAATAAAAGGACGCATCTGCTCAAGGGAAACATGTTCTTTTTTAAGTTTTTCGGTTAAATACAACACAGCCGTTTTAATGCCCGAAAACGAAAAATCAAAATCTCCGGAATGAAGCATGGGTCGCGGTAGTACAATTTCAAAATTTTTTTCTTTTTCATCCGTTTTTTGCCGTGTTTTCGCCAAATGAGAAATAGCGGGACCGCCCGGATATCCAAGTTCAAGCAAGCGTGCCACCTTATCAAACGCCTCACCGGCGGCATCATCCCGCGTGGCGCCAATAATTTCATATTGCATCCCTTTTTTTATGAGAATCAGCTCGGTATGTCCGCCGCTTACTAGCAGTGCAAGTGCGGGATAAGGTACGGTACATAATGCGTATGTTTCGTTTTCTTCGTCCGTTATCTGTTTTAAAACCGCCGAAATTATATGTCCCTCCATATGATTAACGCCCAAAAGGGGAATATTCCATATATATGAAAGCGCACGCGCCATATTAACACCCGTCCAAAGTGCCGGTTCCAGTCCCGGTCCTTGGGTTACGGCAATAAGGTTAATTGCCGGTACGGGAAGAGGAGTAATTTCCTTTTTACATCTTTCCAAAAGATATGTTTCGCGTTCAAAAATAGAATCTAGAACGCTAAGATCTGATTTTTTTGATCCGGATTTTTTATTCTCCACACCCGATTTACCAAGAACCTGAAGAAGAAGGGGAATAAGGTTTTTCTCATGTTCTCGTTTTGCCATATTCGGCACAACGCCTCCCCATACATTGTGTAATGCGGCCTGGGAGGAGGTTATGTGGGAGCGCACGGAAAAAACGGGCGTTTCACCATCATTATTCACATCAACAAGAGCAATGGATGTTTCATCGCACGATGTTTCTATGGAGAGAATATGCATGGACATACGGTACTATTAATGTGTGTGTTTGTAAATTGACCCGTTATTCGTGCTCGTTTATTATAAAGAGATAGAAAGCATACATACATATCCGGTCGATATATAGTTATTATGTACTAAATATCCATTATGAATATATTACAATATGGTTTTACCTTAGTTACGGTTTTCGCACTCTCTTTTGCGGGACCGATGGCAGTTTTAGCGGAGGACACTCCTACCAATTCTTCGGATTTGCAAATGATGCAGGAGGAAGGATTAAAGGATAACCTTACGGCAAAAGAACGTGAAGAGATGTTGCGGCTCAAGCGAGAAAACCAGCTTACGGATTTGGAAAAAAGACGTGATGCATTGCAGATGCGGGCAGATATGCAAAGAGAGCACAGTGAAGAAATAAAAGAGAATCGTCCGGGAATAATGATGGATCGGGAAGAGTTTTCAGGAGAAAATGGAGAGGGTCGGATGGATGAAATGATGGAACGGCGGTCGTTGGAGATAAATGCGCGTATGGAAGAACGCAGGCGTGAGGTCGATGAGAAACGTGACGAAATGAAACAACAGATCGAAAAAAGAAAGGAGGAATTACGAACAAGATGGGAAGAGCATAAGACAAAGCTTAACGAAGAGCGTAAGGAGCGTATTCGAAATCATGCGGAAAAAATTATAGATCGTGTACAGGCCGCCATTAACCGGCTCACTCATCTTGCTGAAAAATTTACCGCGCGCCTGGCTTTATTGGAAAGCAACGGCCGCGATGTAAGCGTAGCACGTGAGTATATTGCGACGGCACATGCGGCAATTGCCAGCGCGCAGACATCTTTAGATGATGCTAAAGGTGCACTGCGTAGTGCGGTGGACGCGGAGAATCCTGCTGATGCTATCGGAAACGCTCGAGCATTATTTGAAGACGTAAAAGCATTCCTTCGCGAGGCCCATATCGCTCTCAAGGATGCGGTGGTATCGGTGCAAGACGGGAATAGTGATGCCGACGACAACATAGATGATGAGTCGGACGATGAAGATGATAATGGTGATGATGATATTAATTAACAATAGAATATGAATAAAAACCTCATAATTCTCATCATCGTGGCGGCCATTATTTTGGGAGGTGTATATTATTTCGCGAATAATGATAATGACAGCGGAGCCCTTCCGCCGGAAGTTATTGAGCAGGTAAGTTCAGACACTACACTGAAGGTTATCGACGAAGAGCTTAATAATACGGATATAGACACCCTGGACCAGGAATTTGCCGATATCGATGAAGAACTTGAAGCCGCGCTCACCGAACTGAACACCGTTCAGTGAGGAAGTGCAACACAAAAAAACTCCACCCATGGGTGGAGTTTTTCTTTATGTTATTTAGATACTAATGTGCCGGTGCCGGTGTTGGAATGGGAACATCTGCCGGGGATGTGTTTTTCGCACGTTTTAAAAAGAACGTAAGTACCGGCGGCGTAAAGAGAGTGGTAAGAATAACCATAATGACAATAATGGAAAAGAGTTCTTCCGATACCACACCCAGAGATCGTCCAATTGTAGCAAAGATAAGTCCCACTTCGCCTCTGGGTACCATGCCCCAACCTACAATGGATTTACTTACATTTCCGGCAACAAGTCCGGCAACAACCTTTCCAATAAATGCCACAACCGTAACGCCAAGAGCCACAAGAAGAAGAGGGCCGTCCGCGAGTGTTGCTAAATTAACGCCCATCCCCGTTACAACGAAGAAAATAGGAACAAGAAACAATCCAACCGGTTCAATAATGTCCTCAACATGTTTGTGCGCATGGGATTCAATAACTTGTTCAATACGGTTCCGACACACTTTATCCATATCGTCACTAATACATTCTCCGATATCATCAACAATTTTTGGATTCTTAAAGTACCGAAAGTGCACGGGATCAAGTACCAGACCGGCGGCAAACGCACCCACGATGGGAGCAAGTCCGATTTGTTCAGCCACAAAGGCAAGGATAAGTCCGGATGATATGGCAAGAGTAAATTTCGTTCCGGTACCGGTATGGATATGGGAAAATAGACGCCCCAGGTAATCAGCCACGAATCGTCCGGCAACAATAGCACCCGCAAGAAACAGAAATGCCTTTGCGACAATCCATCCAACCGCGCCAAACGAAACGGCACCCAATGTAACCATTGCGGATACAACCGCAAGAATAATAAGGCCAAGCACGTCATCAATAACGGCGGCTCCCAGTACGATTTGTGCCTCCTTCATTTGCAGTTTTCCCAGATCACGAAATACACGCGCGGTAATACCAACCGATGTGGCCGTCATGGCCGCGCCGAGAAATAAATACGCACTGGAGGAGAGTCCCGGAAGTAATACGGGGCCTACGATATACGCTCCCAGTATAAAAGGAACAACAACACCCACAATAGCCACTAAAAATGCGCTTCCTCCAACGGTGCGCATTTTCTGAATATTCGATTCAAGGCCAATCTGAAAGAGAAGAATAACAACACCAAGTTCTGCTAAAAACTGGATAATGGCATTGTCTTTAATGGGTTCAAGCGTATGAATGCCGATAAGAGCCAGGTTTCCCAGTACAATTCCGATAACCAACTCGCCTAAAACCGATGGTTGACCAAAACGTTCCACCAGACTGGAGAATTTTGCCGCCAGTAAAATAACGGCAATCCAAAGAAATGTCACAGCAACGTTGGCATGAGATCCCGCTTCTTCCGCCATCACACCGCCCTCGTTTGCGTAAGCGAAAGAAAGTCCCGCGACGAGGGTAATAATGGCAATAATAGCAACAAGATATTTCTTCAAAAATTGCATAGGATTATATATTATAATAAACAATAAAAAACACCCACTTACCATACTTGTACACTAAAAAATACACAGGTATGCGAAGGCGTAGAAAGACTATGGAATTAAAACGTCACGGCAGCATATGAATAACATATGCATATGCTATCGTGATATTTTAATAGCGAGTAATGAATATAACTGGTAATTCAGGGAGCCCCCTACGCCATAAATATTTCCTCCGTCAATGTACTACCGATAGTATAGTCCTAAGAAAAAATAATGCAATAGGAGTACGGGTGTGGATATGTTTCGGGGTAATTACCTGGATGTGGATACCGATACCTGCCTGTTTTGTTAAAATGGAGAGTATGAAAAATCATTTTTAATGCAGGGAACAATTATGACTTATGTGTGGCGGTCCCACGGGGAATCGAACCCCGATTTCCAGGATGAAAACCTGGCGTCCTAACCGTTAGACGATGGGACCGTGTGTCTTAATTAATTTGTGCAAACACTCTATTGTTAATACCGTTTTTTCTTATTACGATTCATCGTCGTGCCTTTATGAAAAGACGGATTTCCAGGATGTTCCCGATTTACTCAAATCTGTGATTTGATTGTAAATCGCAATCCCGAGGGGAAAACCTGGCGTCCTAACCGTTAGACGATGGGACCGTGTTTTGTGATATCATATGAATACCACACATTTGCCCTATATTCAATAATATGTTCTTTATAAATGATTATGCTTGGGCGTATAGCTCAGTTGGTTAGAGCGCTACATTGACATTGTAGAGGTCAGAGGTTCGAGTCCTCTTACGCCCACCATGCCGCCCATAATTTACGAAGACGATGACATTCTTGTGATAAACAAGCCGGCAGGCGTACCGGTGCATTCGGACGAGCATTATAACAAGGGAACTATATTAGACGATGTACGAAAGCAGTACCCCGAAGCGGAGCTTGCACATCGGTTGGACAAAGACACGTCCGGCGTTCTTCTTATCGCGAAAAATAAAAAAGTACATGAATTTCTAAAAAAGCAGTTTCAGGAGCGAACCATTAAAAAAACCTACATAGCGCTTGTGGTAGGCCGGATGACACAGAGCGAAGGGGTAATAAATCTGCCCATAACGCGCTCGAAAAAGGATTTCAGAAAACGTGTAGCAACACCGCGTCCGGATGAAAAAGCCCGAGAAGCAATTACGGAATATGAAGTACTAAAACGCTATGAGGAGTTTACCCTGTTAAAAGTATTTCCGCATACGGGCCGTACGCATCAAATTCGTTCCCATTTATCTTCTCTCGGAACTCCTGTTACGTGTGATAATTTGTATGGCGGGAAGCGGTTTGTGTGTCCCGAAGGGCTTACGCATCATTTTCTTCACGCCGAAGAACTGGAGTTTGTAGTACCTGGCGGAAAGACAGTACACGCAAGCGCGCCTTTACCGGCGGATCTCCATACCGTTCTTCTGCACCTGGCTATATTGCCAAGTACATAATTTTCTGCTATAACACCATGGTAGTTTATAGAGAAATATTTTATCCATGCAAGGAAGCATAATAGCATCACCCGTTCCGGTAGCGGAGCGAAAAAACCTTGATATGCGTCCCGGGGACACAGTTCGTGTTCACCAGCGCATTACGGAAGGAGACAAAACTCGAACACAGATATTCGAGGGTCTTGTTATTGCGCGCAAGCACGGCACCGAGGCGGGGGCAACGTTTACTGTGCGCAAGATAGCGCAGGGCGTTGGTGTGGAGCGTATTTTTCCTCTGTATTCTCCCAATATTGAGAAAATCGAAATTGTAAAGCGATCCCGCGTACGGCGCGCAAAACTCTACTATGTACGCGAAAAAGCGGCGAAAGAACTTCGCCGCCGCCAGAAACGTCTTGATGTGGACAATCTTGGCCGCGTAGGATTTGATGCGCCACCGGAAGAACAACCGGTACCGGATATATCTCCGGCAGATGAAAAAGAAATACCGAAGGAAACGGAAGAAAACGTAACAGCAGAAACGGTTCAGACAGAGAAACAAAACGAGGTACCGGAAGAGAAAAAGGAAGATTCAAAACAAGAATAACAAAAAAGAACCGCACAGTGGCGGTTCTTTTAATGCATATATCTTTCTGTTACAATGCGGATACAAAAATATTTTGCGCGGGTGGCGGAATCGGTAGACGCGTCAGCTTGAGGGGCTGGTGGGGCTTAGCCCCGTGGAGGTTCAAATCCTCTCCCGCGCACACATACAAAAAGCGCCGCAACAGGCGCTTTTTATATGTGTGTCTCTATTGTACCAAGTTAAAACCTATTTCAAAAACCGGTAATGTGCCACG